>CAZZZY010000494.1:0-5217 GCA_964658545.1 uncultured Acetobacteraceae bacterium
TACATCAACAACTCAACAACTGAGGAATTTTGTAAGAATCGCTCAAGGGAAGAATCAATCCCGTCCGCAAAGCTGACCATAAATCTACTGCTGTTTCTGAAGCAGATTTTTCGTTTACTAGCGCTAGAATTTATAGATTAAAACGATTGCCAACACAAGCAGCTAATTGTAAAATTTTCTGCGTTGCTTCTGACAATCTCTGAATTTTATTCACCATTAAATGGACTACATTATCCGTCAGGTCTTGTTCTTCGATTTTGTTGATATCCCACTGCCAAAAACCTGAACGATAATCAAAGCTTAAGAGATTATCTTGATGCAATACTTTGAGTAACTGAGTCAAGAAAAAAGGATTACCTTGGGTTTTTTGAAGTAGCATCAAAATATGATGATTTTGAACTAAAGATAAAATGCGTAAACAGACTATTCAATATTATTGTTGACCCGACTACAAATAAACAGGAGCTAATAGATGGAATAGCCCAGACAAAGGGTTCTTAATCTTGAGTTATTGAGAATAAACTATAGCCTAAAACCCTTGCTATTTCGTGCTTTTAAGACTTAACGGGAAAAATCAGATCACTGATGGGGTTGGGGGATATTCAAAATATTAAATATAACGTTAATCGAACCGTATTATAGTCTATCTCTAGAGTGAATTTGGATCAGCTTGATTTAATTTGTACCTAGTTTGAAAAGTTTAACCTCATTTTAATATTCGCTTAAACTACGAAACTAGTTTGAGCAGTATTAATAAATGTTACATATTACATAACGTAAATAATATTATATGGAGCTGTTTGGAGAGTCTATAACGATAAGTACTGTTTTTTTTCTAGTATTAGCGGTGGGACTGGCGCTCTTTTTTGAAGCGATCAACGGTTTTCACGATACCGCTAACGCAGTTGCTACAGTCATCTATACTCACTCATTAAAACCAGCCTATGCCGTCGTCTGGTCGGGGGTTTGGAACCTGATTGGTGTGATGCTTTCAGCAGGGACAGTTGCTTTTGGCATCGTAGCGTTGCTGCCAGTTGATTTAGTAATTAATGTTGGTTCAGGTCCTAGCTACGCGATGGTGTTTTCTCTTCTGATCTCAGCCATCATTTGGAACTTCGGAACTTGGTTCTTGGGATTACCAAATTCGAGTACGCACGCCTTGGTCGGAGCGATTATGGGAGTTGGTTTAGCACATTCAGTAATATCGTCAGGGCATAGTTTAAGCCAGGGGATTAACTGGGAACAAGTGAAGCAAGTTTTCATATCTCTGCTAATTTCGCCAATTATCGGATTCTGCGGCGCAGGACTGCTGCTACTGCTAGCCAAGGCACTACTCAAAAAACCACAGTTGTATCAGCCAGCAGATCAAAAGAAAGCACCGCCAGCTTGGATAAGAGGTTTATTAATCCTCACCTGTACTAGCGTCAGCTTTGCTCACGGTTCAAATGACGGGCAAAAAGGAATGGGTCTTCTAGTGCTGATCCTGGTCGGCATCCTGCCAGGTATATTTTCCCTGAATTTGGATACTAATGCAGCAAGCATTGCTCAGTTAGCTGCTGCATCAAGCTCTGTGATGCAAGTCATCGAACACCACGCGCCCAGAATTTCCCTAAGTAATCAAGATGCAAAGAATGAGCTGATGAACTTCCTTGAACAGAAAGGCAAAGCTAGCGACAAAACGTTTGCAGCATTATCTAACGAGAGTCAGGAGATGGCAAATAGCCTGTCTGGAAAGACGAGTTTCAAAACTTTTGCTAGTAATGATCGCCGCGTACTACGCAGCAATATGTATTTTATCTCATCAGCGATTGGGAAGCTGAATAAGCAGAACCAGTTGACTGATCCTCAAGAAAAGCAGGCGCTTGTGAACTACCAGAAACTGTTGGATGGACAGACCAAGTTCATTCCCAATTTTGTGAAAACAGCCGTCGCCCTCGCACTAGGTATTGGCACAATGGTTGGTTGGAAACGTGTCGTTGTAACAGTCGGTGAAAAGATTGGTAAACAGCACCTTTCCTATGGTCAGGGCGCTGCTGCTGAGATAGTGGCAGCCGTAACAATTGGTACTCTTGATCGCTTTGGGCTACCAGTCAGTACCACACACGTATTGTCGTCTGGTGTGGCAGGTACAATGGCAGCCAATGGTTCTGGTCTACAAGCGAATACGATCAGGAACATCATACTTGCGTGGGTGCTGACACTGCCAGCTTGCACGCTGCTTGGTGCTTCGGTGTTCTCAGCAGCATTTTATCTCGTCTTGCATTCTGGCTTCGGCGTGGGATAGGTTAGCTGGTAGAGACTGCTTGGTGTTGGGAGTTTGGTAGAGTGCTGAAATATGCCAGTGCTATATCTTTACCACCAACAGCTAAATCAAAAACTAAAACTGGGCCAATATCAATGCCAATACCTAGCTCTTGACGAAATATTTGTGTAAAGTTTAGGGCTGCCGTAGCTTTATATACCCGAAAAAGATTCCCAATTTTTGTTGTAATTTCGCATTTTTTAACAAGAGTAAAGGAGTTTAGCTCCCCCTTCCCTCCGAGGGAAGGGGGCTGAGGGGTTAGGTTTTTGATTACTGAATCAACGCGCTAGGTCGGAATCAGATTTTACTTTTATCTTCATGTCAAATTTACGTATTTTCTGACGATTCAACTCGGATTGCCATAGCAGATAAAGTGACCAAAAAGTCAGATACGTACTACTCAGGATTACTTAAATTATTAATGAATAATTGGAAACTTATTTGAGGAATTTAACCCATCAATAAATTGTTAATTATTTGAGTATTTCTGGCAATGGCTCTACATTTCAAAAGAGTTAGATTTTAATTGTTCATATATATAAGGTTTTGGTATGGACCTGACAAAAGAGCAATTAGAAATATATATAAATCAAGGATTTATTTTATTACCAGAATACCTTTCTAGTGCCGAAGTTGAAATAATGAAAGCAGAATTATCTGTTTTGTCTGCGAAAAAATCAACCCAAAAAATCCTTGAAAAAGATGGCAAGACGTTGCGATCGCTTCACGGCTATCATACTAATAACGATGTTTTCAATTGTCTAACACGACATCCATTGATCGTTGAGCCAGCTATGCAAATAGTTGGGACTCAAGTATATGTGTATCAGTTCAAAATAAATATTAAAGCAGCATTTAGCGGTGATATTTGGAAATGGCATCAAGACTATATTTATTGGTGTAAGGACGATGGAATGCCAAGACCACAAGTAGTCAATGCTATGTGCTTATTAGAGGATATGAATGAATTTAATGGGCCGCTATTTGTTATTCCTGGTTCACATCAGGAAGAGATGATTGATATTATAGGACATAATCCTATAGTAGCAACCACATCTGCTAATAGTTCTGGTGACCCTCCTACATGGATATCAAGCTTTAGTGCGAATTTAAAGTATTCTCTTAACCCCAAAATAATTACTGATTTAGTATCAAAATATGGAATTACTTCCATAAAAGCTGCGGCAGGTTCAGTTCTATTTTTTGATAGTAATATTGTTCATGCTTCAACAAATAATATCTCACCCTTTGGGCGCTCTACTGTGATTATTACTTATAACAGTACTGAGAATATTCCTTTAGCAATTAAAAATCCTCGACCAGATTTTCTGGTTAGTCAAAATTATCAAGCAGTCACCCCTCTCGCATCTGATGCATTATCTCAGTTTTTTCGTCTCTATGAAGATTCACAGAATGAACTGCCTGAAATTCTTGCTAGATAAAGGGACTATTGGGAGCATCTCAATGAGTACAAATATACCCGGTGATTAGAAAGATAGTGTTGGTCAATTCACGATGGCTTAAACCCCTTATCCTTAAAACCTTGGTTTCGCGTTGCTTTCCCGCCCGGCAATAAGTTGGCTGTTTCAGGAATTGTGTAAAATAATTTCCGTAACGTGATGCGATCAAAGCTTCATGCCATTGAGGGGATTTTTTAAAATCCAAACTTTCAGTTACCCTGAAGTTAGTTGCCCAGATTGGTATTGATCGTTTTATAGATAGAATCCATGACTCAACAAAATTCTAGAGTTTGTATCCTTGGCGGGGGCTTTGGTGGTCTTTACACAGCCTTGCGCCTAAGTCAGTTACCTTGGGAATCTGCACAAAAACCCGAAATTGTTCTGGTCGATCAAAGCGATCGCTTCCTATTCTCCCCTTTACTTTACGAATTACTCACTGGCGAACTGCAAACCTGGGAAATTGCCCCACCCTTTGAAGAACTTTTACAAGGTACAGGGGTGCGTTTTTATCAAGGGGTTGTGTCTGGAATTGACATCGACCAGCAACGGGTAAATATACATCAAGGGCCGCAAATCCCTTACGACCGATTAGTGCTGGCACTAGGAGGTGAAACACCGCTAGATTTAGTCCCTGGTGCGACAGCCTACGGCTACCCATTCCGCACAATCTCTGATGCCTATCGCTTGGAAGAACGTCTACGATTTTTAGAAGAATCGGATGCTGATAAAATTCGGGTGGCAATTATTGGGGCTGGCTACAGTGGTGTAGAGTTAGCCTGCAAGCTAGCCGACAGACTCGGTGAAAGAGGACGCTTTCGGATCATTGAAATCGCTGACCAAATTTTGCGAACTTCCCCAGAGTTTAACCGAGAAGCAGCAAAAAAAGCCTTAGATGCCCGTGGCGTATTTGTGGATTTAGAAACCAAAGTCGAATCAATAGAGCAAAATACCATTTCCCTAGAGTACAAAAATCAGTTAGACACGATTCCCGTAGATTTGGTAATTTGGACTGTGGGAAATAGGGTTACGCCCGTAGTGAAATCTCTTCCCCTCAAGCAAAACCAGCGTGGTCAAATTAGCACTACATCCAATCTGCAAGTCATCGATCATCCAGAAATCTTTGCCTTGGGAGATTTAGCAGACTCTCATGATGTTGAAGGACAGCAAGTCCCCGCCACGGCACAAGCGGCTTTTCAACAAGCTGATTATACTGCTTGGAATATCTGGGCAACTCTCACTAATCGTCCCCTCCTTCCCTTCCACTACCAACAGTTAGGAGAAATGATGGCTTTGGGTAAAAGTAACGCCACCCTTACTGGTTTGGGAATTAAACTAGATGGGCCCTTGGCATCCGTCGCCCGTCGGATGGCCTATTTATATAGGTTGCCAACTTTAGATCATCAACTCAAAGTTGGTTTTAATTGGCTAGTCCGTCCAATTATAGAGACACTTTCT
>CAZZZY010000495.1:0-5215 GCA_964658545.1 uncultured Acetobacteraceae bacterium
ACTACAAACCTTTAATTATTTACGCCGCTCTACTTATATAAAGCAACATCATTATCTAAACAATGTTCATAAGGATGTCTAGAATAGGAAAAAAGTATTAATTGTATATGGAGTTTATTCAAGCTTTTATTTTGGGCATTGTCCAAGGGATCACAGAATTTTTGCCAATCAGCAGCACTGCACATCTTCTGATTTTTACCAAAGTATTTGGTTGGAAAGAATTAGGTTCTAAAGATTTTGTTGATGCAATTCAATTTGGCAGTGTTATAGCAATTGTGTTGTATTTTTGGTCGATGATTCATAGTATTGTCAAAGGTGGCATCGAAGCACTAAAAGATAAAGACTGGCAACGCGAGGAATGGAAAATTCTTGTCGGTATTGTAGTAGGAACATTGCCTGCCTTAATTTTCGGCTTTCTTTTGAAAGACGTTCTACCGGAGAGTTCATTAATTATTGCCATCATGTCAATCATTATGGCACTTGTACTAGCGTTGGCAGAAAAGATTGGCACTCGCAAGCGAGATTTCGATTCATTGCAGATTCGGGATGGTATTTTAGTTGGATTAGGACAAACACTTGCGTTGATTCCGGGCGCTTCTCGTTCTGGTTCAACGTTGACGACTGCCTTATTTTTAGGATTAGAACGCGAGACAGCAGCGAAATTCTCATTTTTGTTAGGGTTTCCAACTCTTACCATTGCTACGTTGTATAAAAGTTTGAAAATCTTTAAATCATTTCAAGCTCATGAGTTACCAGATAACATTGTTGGACTGTTAATTGTAGGGATTATTTCAACCTTTATTTTTTCATACCTATCAATTGCATTCTTAATCAAGTACTTACAAACCAAAAACACTTTGATTTTTGTTTGGTATAGATTAGCATTCGGTAGTGTAATTTTAGCTGCGATCGCAGCAGGTTGGAAAGGATAATTCCATAATTTTTATTTTTTATTTGTTTAAAGTAAATCCCCAATTCCCATGACTACCATTCATCCTGCCCGAATTACCAAAGTTCTTCCAGACTCAATAGCCGCAGAAATTGGCTTTGAGGTCGGGGATGCGATTGTTGCAATCAATGGTACACGTCCCCGCGACTTAATTGATTATCAGTTTTTGTGTGCTGATGAAGTTTTGGAACTAGAAATTTTAGATGCTGCTGGTAAAACTCATAGCCTGGAAATCGAAAAAGATTACGACCAAGACTTGGGGCTAGAATTTGAAACAGCCCTATTTGATGGCTTAATTCAGTGCAATAATCGCTGTCCATTTTGCTTTATCGACCAACAGCCACCAGGTAAGCGCACTAGCTTATATTTGAAAGACGACGATTACCGTCTGAGCTTTTTATACGGTTCTTATCTTACCCTGACCAATTTGCCAGAAAGAGAATGGCAGCGAATTGAGCAAATGCGTTTGTCTCCGTTGTATGTTTCTGTTCATGCGACAGAAGTTGATGTGAGAATTAGACTGCTAAAAAATCCGCGTGCGGGACAAATCTTGCAACAACTCAAGTGGTTTCAAGAAAGACGACTACAAATTCATGCTCAAGTAGTTGTTTGTCCTGGTATAAATGATGGCAAACATCTGGAACAAACTCTCAAAGATTTAGCGTCCTTTTATACTGGTGAAGTGCCCGCCGTGGCATCGGTGGCAGTTGTGCCAGTTGGATTGACACGGTTTCGGCCTCCAAAAGACGAACTCACACCCGTAACTAGGGAAAAAGCAAAAGAAGTGATTTCCCAAGTGCAAATGCTATCACAGCAATTTCGCCAACAATTTGGTTCTAGTGTTGTTTGGTTAGCCGATGAGTGGTTTTTGATTGCAGGTGAGGAATTACCCAGCGAGTCAGAATATGAAGAATATCCCCAAATTGATAACGGGGTTGGTTCGATTCAATTATTTATCAAGCAATTTGCCACCGTTGCGGCAGAATTACTCCCGCCAAAAGTATATCCTCAAAGAAGATTAACTTGGGTAGTGGGCAACGCTGTAGAAAAAGCATTTCAACCGATTTTGAAACGCTTAAATCTTGTTGAAGGTTTAGAAGTCAATATGCGTGCTTTATGTAGTGATTATTGGGGACAGACTATCAGTGTAACCGGATTACTAACTGGTCATGATTTGCTTTTAAATTTAGAAGGGCAAGATTTAGGTGATGGTATTTTGCTACCGAATGTCATGTTAAAAAATGGGGAATTAGTGTTTTTAGATGATGTGAGTGTTGAGGAATTAGCTAGCAAACTCAAGACAAAAATTTTGCCAGTTGCAGGAGTTGAAGATTTAATCAGAACGTGTAGTTTCAATTCGGTTCAGGTTTAGTTATCAAAGATCAGTTGTTTTTCGGAGGTAATTTATTGTTATGCTGGATGATAAATAAACAGTAATGCCTAGTAGCTAATCCACTGAGGAGTCAGTAGTGAAGAATCGGGAAAAATATCATGAAAAGGCTAATTTACAAATAAAGAAAGCCGGATTCTTCATTTTAAGTTTTAATTTTTTAATTCTAAATATTTTTAGTATTTTGCCAGTCACGGCGGCGACTGAAGAACCTGTATTGAGTGTAGTGCATAGCCAAGAAAATGCGAATCAATGGACAGGGATAACAGATCGCTTACAGGCAATAGGGGTGAAATATTGTGTGATCCCCCTAAATGATGTCAAGAGTGGGGCAGATTGGGGCGATCGCCGGGTATTATTTTTGCCAAATATCGAGACATTAACGCCAACCCAAGCGATCGCTCTAGAAGAGTGGATGAGTCATGGAGGGCGCTTGATTGCCAGTGGTCCGGTAGGTAGTTCGTCTTCGCCAGGAGTGCGGGAGTTATTGCGAGCGCTTTTAGGAGGTTATTGGGGATTCAGCCTCAATGATATAGAACAGATCAAACCCACAAAAACCAATATCCCGGAATGGGCAAATCAAACTGAACTCTTTGGTAAAGTACATGGCGGTGTTGTGATTCCTAATGGTATGGGCGCTCAATCTCCTGCTATTTGGAATTTAAAAGACAATTCTGCCGCAGTAGTGACAACTGAACGTTCTACCCTTTTGGGCTGGCGTTGGGGAACAGATACAGCCTCAGCAGCACAGTTAGATAGTGCCTGGTTAAAAGCTGCTCTCAATCACTATCTGACAACGCCACCATCAAATAGCATAAAAAAAATACCAGGAGGTTCCCCAAACTGCTCTACAACGGTGGCAACTGCCCCAGGGGAGCAAGGGGGTAGTTTATCGTCCTCATCTCCCCCTCCCCCATCCCCTTCATTCCCTCCTCCTAAAACCGTTACTGCTCCCATAGTCAAACCCCCAAGTTCCCAAGAGGCTATTGACCAATTGGAACAAGCGGTGAGTCTGGATGTTGTACCCAACTCCAATGAGCCGATTGACAATAATCAAGCGATCGCTCTCCAGCAAGAGCTAGAAAATCTAATTGGTCGGGTAGAAAGCGCTAATTTAGCAGTGTCAGCTAATGCAGCTAACGAAGGCGTTGGGATATCTGAAAAAAAGCAGTCCTCTAGGCATCTGGATACCTACACTCCCCAACCCGTCAAGGTGCAACCGACGCAATTGGCCTCAACTAACTTGGGAGGTCTAGTCAGAAGTAAAGACCAAGCCCTAGCGCAGGTGAGGGTAATTGCCAACAACTTACCCCAATTGATTGCCCAAAAAAACTACGCTCTGGCTCGTCAGCAGTGGCTAGTAGCGAAGACGATTTTGTGGCAGCAGTTTCCTGTTGATCAAAGGTTGGCTCAACCAGAAATTCGGGCAGTTTGGTTAGATCGAGGGACGATTGTTCGTGCTGGTAGCAAGGCAGGATTAGCCCAGATTTTTGATCGCCTAGCCCAAGCTGGAATCAATACTGTTTTCTTTGAAACTGTTAATGCTGGCTACACCATTTATCCCAGCCAAGTGGCAAAAGATCAAAACCCATTAATTCATGGATGGAACCCACTGGAAGATGCAGTGAAATTAGCCCATGAGCGCGACATGGAATTACACGCTTGGGTTTGGACTTTTGCTGCTGGTAATCAACGGCACAATCAGCTTATCAACGTTAATCCTAATTATCCAGGGCCAGTGCTGGCGGCTCATCCCGATTGGGCAAACTACGATAATCTTGGCAACATGATTCCCGTTGGTCAGACTAAGCCATTCTTCGACCCAGCCAACCCCGAAGTGCGGCAGTACTTACTCAAGCTGTACGAGGAAATCGTTACTCACTATGACGTGGATGGTCTACAGCTAGACTACATTCGCTACCCCTTTCAAGATCCAGCAGCAGGTCGAACCTACGGCTACGGCAAAGCTGCAAGAGCGCAGTTTCAGCAACTTACTGGCGTAGATCCGATAAATATTTCCCCCAGTCAACCAGAACTGTGGGAAAAATGGACGACATTTCGCACCGAGCAAGTTGATAGCTTTGTTGCCCAAGTATCAGAGCAGTTGCGAAAAAAACGGCCGAATTTGATTTTGTCAGTTGCAGTATTTCCTTTGCCAGAACTAGAGCGGATTCAAAAAATTCAACAAAACTGGGAAATGTGGGCAAGGCGGGGAGATGTAGATTTAATCGTTCCTATGACTTATGCTCTGGATACTTTTCGCTTTCAACGACTAGCCCAACCCTGGATCGCCTCTAAACAATTGGGAGCTACATTGTTAGTGCCGGGAATTCGCTTACTTTCTTTGTCAGCAGTTGGAGCATTCGATCAACTCCAGTTGATAAGGGACTTGCCAGTTAGTGGTTACGCACTCTTTGCCGCAGAGAATTTTAACAACGAGCTACAAAAACTCTTTATTAGCACCCAAGGTAGAGTTCAATCTACAAAAAGTGAACCGATTCCTCTCCGCCAACCTTTTGAAACTGCCGCCATCCGTTATAGTGCGCTACAACGGGAATGGCAGTTTGTTTTCCAAAATGACCCACTAGAAAGACCTGCCCAGACAATATCCGATTTTAACAACCAGGCAGAAGTTTTACGCAGTGCTTTAAATCAGCTTGCTGCTTCCCCTTCTGCTAGTAAGTTACTCGTGGCAAAAGCCTCTCTAACTCGTTTCCAGTCTCAATTTCGGGTATTGATGAGCCAAGAAATTAAGTCGAATTCCTATCAAGTCAAAGTTTGGGAAAATCGGCTTGTAACTATAGAAAGACTATTGCGTTACGGCGAACGGAGAGTGCAGTTGCATCCCTAATACAACAAGGCAAAAGTAAAAAGGC
>CAZZZY010000496.1:0-5210 GCA_964658545.1 uncultured Acetobacteraceae bacterium
TCACACCAATGTCTACAGTACCTTCGTCGTTGTGGAGGTAGCGCACGATTGGGCAATATACGTTGCGGCTTGTGGGGAGTAGTAAGGATTATCGCAGGCTTCAATCGTCCGAGTACTTCTCTACATCAAACGATGTGGTTTTAAATGATGCGTTTAATATTTTGGGAGAAGTTGTAGACGCAATTGTTCAGGTGGAGCGATTTAGTCAACAAGGAGAATCTGGACATGGAACAGGAAATTAAAAATGCAGTTGGGTTGGGTAATCCTGAACTCGTAATCGAGTCGAAACCAAAACCTGAACCAGAACCAAAACCAACAGTAACGATTTACGACTTCTCTTCTTTGTTATCGAAGCACGAACCACCAAAAAAACAACGGCAATAAATGCCTCGATTGAATTACGAACAACAATTTAAATTCTTGAGGAGCAAAAAAAAATGACATTAACTGTAGATAATCGCTCTCGAAACACAGAATCGTCTTTAACTCAAGCATTGCGAAAAATACAGCAGTTAAATTCCAGGATTCAAGAGTTAGAGCGGCAGCATCAAGATTATGTGCGTTCGCAACAGAATTTGATTAGTGCCAATAGCAAAATCATACAACCTAAAACCTCTCACAAGGAAAGGCATTCTAGTTATGAAACCGAATCAAGCACAAGTAATTGCTGTAAGTCTCACTGGTACATTAGCGGCCATATCTATCGGGTATTTAGGAGTGCAATTTTTTGGCAGAAATACAATGTACATGATTGCGACAGGAATGTTAGGGCTGGGTACTGGAGGAGCTATCGGTCAGATTTTGGTAGAGAAAAGGCAGCAGCGAGTAGTACAAGTACAGTCAAAACAAAGATAGGAGCAATCGCATGGAAGCTTCAAAAATCATTACTATCCCGAATCACTGGACATCACCAAAATACTCGTTAGGGCAAAGAACCAAGCAGGGGATGATTGTAGGTGTTCAGTATTGTCTATTTGAAAACTTGGTGGTTCCTGAACGAGATGGTTCATGGCGATATGCGGTATTAGTTAGCACTGAAGATGAACAGGTCGAGTATATTTCGGAATCTGGGATTCAATTACCACCTGAAAAGGAGTTGCGTTTGGAGATAGAAGGTGAGATTGACTTTTGCCAGCGCAAGATTGAGAATCTGACACAGTATTTAGAGGCGGTGTGAAAAATCGGGCTTTAATAAAAAAAGCCCCAAAAGCCCGCTTTTTTCAAAAATTGACCAAGTGTGCCGCTTTGAGTTGTGACATCTCTACTCTTTACTCCGACAGGATTTGAGGCATTTTTAACTACTCGAAAATGAAGTTGAAAAAGGAAAGCGGCACGGAAAGCGGCCAAAAAAGGGATAAAAATCGCTCTAATGATTGCAGGGAGGGAGTTTTAGAAAATGGTGGCTGTGACACTAGAAATATAAGGGTTTCAGAAAAAGCGGCCCGATGTCACAACGAGAGAATAGGGGTTCTGGGCATTTTAAAATGTCACGGCACACTTGATTTGCGACATCCGAAAAGAAGTCGGGTAAAGGGAAAGGGTTAAAGGGGAAAGGATAGAATTTTCTTTTACCCTTTTCCCTGCAAGAAGTCTAAAGAAATAAAAAAGAGGGGCAAATTCTGCCCCCCCAATTAAGAGGGAAAAGGAGAAGGGGCGAGGGAGAAAACCTTAAATTCTCCTTTCCCCATTCCCCTTTACCCTTTTATTAAGCCGCAGCCCATCGTATCCATTGCTCAACTTCTGGGCGGCTTAGACGTTTAGAAGCTTTAAAAGTTACTTGCTGCTTTCGCGCCCAACGGTAAAGTGTTCGTACTGTTACCTGTTTGCCTGTGACTCTAAGGATAATTTCTGGTAAATCCTTTCCAACTGCATTGGTGTAACAAGCGTTATAAATTGCTTCAGCTAGATGCAATTCGGCAAATGGATTTCCTGAGAGTTTAAACTTAATTTGAAACAGGGTAAATTTTTTATTTGGCTCTAACTTCTTCATGTAAGCCAAAGTCAATAGCCACATAGCTTGTTCCTTTACCACTTCCCTAGCATACTGTGGAACTTGGCACAGTCTTAACCATTTGCGCCAAGTACGTTCCGCTATGGGATGGCAATAGACTTGCTCACAAGAAGTTTTTAGCCAGTCTAAAGGATATTTTTCCATAATAATAAGGGGAAAGGGGAAAGGTTAAGGGGGAAAGGAATGGAAAAGAAGAGAATTGAAACTTTTGAAGATTTAAGAGTATGGCAGAAAGGAATTGAGTTAGTTAAACAAGTATACATTTTGACTAAGGATGGTGAATTAAGTAGGGATTTTGGATTAAGAGATCAGTTGAGAAGAGCATCAGTTTCAATACCAACAAATATTGCTGAGGGGTTTGAGCGATATTCTCGTAAAGAATACGTGAATTTTCTTAATATTGCTAAAGGTTCAGCAGGAGAAGTTCGTAGTCTTTTAAGAGTTGCATTGGAAGTTGGATATCTAGAGCAACCAACTTACCAAGAAGGGGGAAAGGGGAAGGGGTAAGGGGGAAAGGGCAATACACTAATGTTTTTCCCCTTCATCGTATAAAGCCCTTATTTTTAAATATGGAAAATAAAAAAGAAGATTTTTAAGCCACGTAGTGCGATAACTTTGCAATGTCCATATTTGAAACAAGAGCTTTTAAGTTACTGGTTCCCTTTCCCCCTTTCCCTTTCTTCATAGCCAACTTTATAACCAAACTGTCGAGTTGAGTCGGATGCTATTTACTCAAATTCAAGCTATAAATCAATCGATCAAGTAAAAAGCATCTTCTCTTCTCCCTTACCCCTTCCCCTTTCCCCTTTCCCCTTATATTTACTCCTCGGTAGGTAGTGCTGATTCGTCTACTAAAAATGTTTCCCAGTCAACCGTTTCAATATCGAACACGTCTTTCAATCCGTTATTTTTGAGTATATCTGCAATTAGTTCACTAACCGTAGAGTGATTGATAGCCGCTTCTTGTTTCAAGTCCTGACAAACTTCTCGCCAATTCCCATCGCTGGAAACCCGATCAATCAAAATTGCTTCTGCCATACGAGTTTTGCTTACTCCTCTGGTGTGTCCCCATAGAATCAGGCGTATCTCTTTAACTAAGGGAAGGTTAACGGAAAATCTTCGGTCGCGTTTATCTGCCATGTTTATGATGCCAATTAGATTCCATAATTATACTTTTTAGCGTCCTATTTCTTAATTTTAATGCTATATCAAATAAATGGATGCTAAAATAACACCATCCACTACAAAAATGGAAGCATATTTTGGAAAAAATTCAACAATTCCTTGAACCCTACAATATAGAAGTCACTCAGTCAGAAGTTGCTAACCTCTGCGCCCAAGTTGACGCTGACATCGACCAATTGACCGATCAACAAGCCCAAGCGATCGCTACTCAGATTCTTGAGCTTAGACTTGCAACCGGGAAATTAGCCACTAATGGCAAGTCTAAGAATGGCAACGGTAATGGCAAGTTAGGTAAAAACTCACCCTGCCGTAAATCCACTCCTCCATTGCAAGGAGCGATCGCTCACGCATCTCAGGTTTCTAACCAAGAAATTCAATCCTTAGAAGATGTTCTAACTCAAGGGATTGACGCTTACACAACTGATAAAGCCGACCAGTTGTTATCAACGATCCGCAATGCCCCGAAGGACGTGGTGAGTAAGTTTGTATCTATTGCGATGGAGGAGGAAGCTGACGTAGATTCCTTTCGTGCAATCGGTGACGAACTCGTTGCGGGTATTTTCGGCATTAGCCCAACAAATGCAGCCGAATAAATTCATTGGATTAGCAGCAGTACTAAATCTGCTGCTATTGACCCTCGTTTTGGGCGTAGCAATATATGGAGCAACAAGACCAAACCCATCGCAAAGCATTAAATATTCACCTGAAGAAGGACGGCGAATTGAGTCTGTCGGGGCTGACACTAGAAAACCTGACAACAGAAGAATTCCTGGTAGTCCAGCAACTTATTGATGAGTCAAAGGCGCGATCGCATTCCAATAGACAGATTGAGGAATTGATGCAACGAGGGATGATGGCTCAAACTGCGATCGCAGCTTTTACTGTATTGATGTTTTCATTCATGGGGATATATGGCATAACCCGGTACATCGGGTCACAAGTTCAACAAGTTCAGCAGACTTATACACAGGAGTCAGGAGTCAGGAGTCAGAATTCAGGAGAACTAAATAGATAGATTTGAAAAGTAAAAATTTAATGCTTTATAGTCTATTCATTCAGTACTACAATTCTTTATTCTGGCTCCTGACTTCTGGCTTCTGAATTCTTTAATTAGTAGTTAGAGGGAAGAAGGGAATGTTAGGAAAATGGCTTCCTGGTTTATTCGGCGGTAAAGGTGATGGAGTAGTATCAACGGATTTAAGAGTTGGGGATGCAACACAAATTGAGGGTAATCTCCCTTCATCAATCCGCTCACGCTACACATTGCCAGCTTACACTACAGCAAAGCAGGTTCTGGATGAAGCAGAAGTGGCTGGCACGTTAAAAGCACAGAAGTGGTTGCACACTAAATTTTCCCGGCACAAGCTCAAACAGTTGCAATCTTTGGCAGAGATGTATAAAAATCAATTGGCATATTCCCAAGAAGCCATGAATGTTGAGGAGGATTTGCAGCGAACCAGGGGATTACATGGGGAGGCGGTGATCCGTCATGCCTTTGGTTCTCAGGAACAACAACGCCAATTGGGGGGATACGAGAAAGCATTTGATGAAGTGGGTGATAGTTTCAGGTTCTAGGTTATGCAAAGTATCAAGCTCTCTCATATAGGATATACAGTGTGTGGGGTTGGCTTTTCTATGTTTATGGGTTATCTATCCGTTGCCAGCCCCGTTAGTCGATACATTCTTTGGTTTATTGGCATAATCTCCATCTGCTGCATAGTTCTGGGGTTATTCAACTTTGGCGGTTTAGTTATTAAAGGTTTTGGTTTCAACCGCAAGACTTTCACCATTGGGTTAATGCCTGGAGTGATATTCCTGTTTGTCTTCTTGACTTTAGTTGCAGCCGGTGTTGCGTTGGGGGTGAGGTAATGGGATTTGAATTACAACGTCTAACTGCCAGTAGTGCCATTCATGCAGAGCGAACTATCTTATGTTCTTTAGGAGCGAGTGCAGTTATGTGTCTGTCTGCTCCTTTTTTCTTAAATACTGACCGAATAACAACCGGGATGCTACT
>CAZZZY010000497.1:0-5206 GCA_964658545.1 uncultured Acetobacteraceae bacterium
GATGACGGCGTCATCGCCTATTCGATCAAGACGATGAAGGAACGCGGCGTCATTGATGGCGGCGACGCCGAGAAGCTCGGCATCGGGGCGATGACGGATGCGCGCTGGAAGGACTTCTTCGACGTGATGTCGAGCCAGGGCATCTATCCGAAGGACCTCGATTACAAGAAGGCCTACACGCTGCAATTCGTGAACAAGGATACATCTACTTTCTGGCGGAAGCGCCGGAATTAATACAAATTATTGAACAAGAACTATTTAGCTTATCAGAAGGTTATAGCACTGCCAAAGTTCATAACTTAATGCGGGCTACTCATACCCTTAAAGGTGGTGCTGCTAATGTTGGGCTAGAAGTAATTAAGATGATGGCCCATTTTTTAGAAGATGTATTTAAGGCTTTATATAATCCAAACGTGGTAATTGATGATGATTTACAAACACTTTTACTACAAGCTTATGAGTGTCTTAGCATAGCATTAAATACTGAGCTAATGGGTAGCACTGTTAATGATGAAGAACTACTGAATCGAGCAACTTCAGTGTTTGCACAGTTACAAGAAAAACTGGGTGATGCATTTGGGGCTGAGACTCATATTCCCACTTCTGAAGAGTTGGGGTTTGATATTGTACAATCCGTTTTTGAAGTGGGAGTAAAACAACGTCTAAATAGTATTGCTGAAACTATTAAGAATCCACCAAATAATGACGATTTTATCGAGTTATTACAGTCTCAAGCTGAGGTATTTCTCGGTTTAGCAGAATCTTTAAACTTACCTGGATTCGGACAAATTGCCCAAACAATTCTGTCAGCGCTGCAAGCAAATCCCACTCAGGTACAGCAAATTGCAGAAATTGCCCTTGCAGATTTGCAACAGGCACAAAAATTGGTATTAGAAGGCGATCGCACATCTGGCGGAGAAACTTCTCCAGCTTTGCGAAAACTCACGATAGTGGCAAAAAATGAGTTATCCGGAGAATTGCAAAATAATTTATCTGACGGTACATTTATTATCAATGAAGAAGGTTTTTACCAGTTTCTCACTACATCTGATCACAATAAAAATGAATCTGTAAAGCCAACAACTGCCAAGTTTTATTTAAAAGTAATTCGTTACATTTTTGGCTGGTTTAATCACGAGATACAAATACCAGAGGCAGACCTGAACTTGACTTTACTAGTTCCTAGATTAGGAAAAGAAAATTTACTTAGTTATATCGAAAATTGGCTGAAAGAATTTCTTGATTTTGTTCAAGATGAACAAGATAGTCAAAGTCTTTGTATTTATCGACACGGGATTATTTTAATCATTTTATTTGCGGTCACAAAGTTTCAATATTCTACTAAAAAATCTGACAGCTACCTCTCAGTCATTAAAATATTACAAAATCGAATTCATCGACTAGCACAAGAATATAAAAACTATCCTCCAGTTACTAGCCAAGAGATCAATTGGCTTGATAGTCCAAAGTTACAAACACTGTTATTTTTTAAAGAAATATCTAAATCTGTAACTTCTCAAACAACTGATGATCTACTAGAAACAATATGGGGAGAAGAGGCTAGTCAAAACCTTACCGAGCAAACAGTGACGACCTCAAATGATGCTTATTCAGAAAAACTTGATTCATTAAGTGTCAAAGAGCAGGTAGCTATAGATGTTCCTGAAACAGCTATTGAAATCATGCCTGATTTAGCTACACAAATTAACAAAGAAATAGAAGATAAATCACAGTATGTTCAAACTAAAAACTTTCGCCAACCTTCATTTATTCGAGTTGATACAGAGAGGTTGCAACACCTCAATTATCTAGCTGGAGAATTGCTGATTTACCAAAAACGGCGCAGTTTGCAAGATGAACAAGTCCAAGAAATAATTGAGCAATTAATCCGGCAAATTACTAGACATCAAACAACTTTAAATGAATTACGTGATTTACCATTACAAATACCAAATATTGCCTCACAACAAACGCAAAATTTTGCAGTGAAATTTGATTCTTTAGAAATGGATGTATATACAGAATTTCACATGACATTGCATGAGGCAATAGAAGAGACATTGCAACTACAAGAAACCACAGAGTCTCTTGAATTGCTCGTGACGCAAGCTGCTCAAATTAGTGACAAACAAGAGAATTTAACTCTTAATATTATAGAGAGCTTAGTAGAAGCAAGAATGTTGCCTTTGGGCAATATCTTAAATCGTTTCCCCCACATGGTAAATAAGTTTGGGAATGTTTATGCCAAACTTGTAGAATTGAAGCTTACTGGTACTGAGGTACTAGTAGATAAAGCGATCGCAGAAAAGCTCTACGATCCCTTGTTACATTTAGTACGTAACGCTTTTGACCACGGTATTGAGGCTCCGCAACTCCGCCGGGAGCTTGGTAAACCAGAACAAGGGTTAATCGAAATCCGCGCCTATCATCAGGGTAGCCAAACTGTGATCGAAGTTCGGGATGATGGTCAGGGATTGAATTTAGACAGAATTCGCAGCAAAGCGGCTGAATTATATCCTATACAAATTGAAGAAAAAACTAAAAGCTATGCTTCTAATCTGGCCGAAGTTGAACTTTTAGATATGATATTCTCACCCGGATTTTCTACTGCTAATAAAGTGAGTGAAATCTCTGGACGCGGTATGGGATTGGATATTGTGCGGACTCAAATGAACGCCCTAAATGGCTCAATTTCAGTACAATCATTACCCAACCAAGGAACAATATTCATACTCAAAATTCCTTTTTCTATGACTACAGAAAAATTAATGCTAGTTCAAGCCAAAGGTGTTGTTTATGCCCTGATTTTGGATAGTATCGAAAAAATATTGATTCCCTCTGAGCAGCAGATTAAAGAAATTGAAGGGAAAAAAGTTTTGCATTGGAACACAGACAATGACGAGACTATGGTCAGCCTCCGTCAACTTTCAAAATTGATTGATTATAATGATTCATTCTTGAATAGTGCTACTGCATACAACACATCAAATACTGATGACTCAAGCATAGCGAAAAATCCAGTGCTTTTGTTACGACGAGATCAGGGAATGTTTGCTTTGGAAGTTGACCAAATAATTGGTGAACAAGAACTGGTAATCAGACCTTTAGGAAATGCGATCGCACAGCCCAAATATATTTATGGTTGTAGTAGTTTAGCCAATGGTAATCTCATCTTAGTGATTGATGCTTCCTTGCTGGTAGAGTCTAGCAAGCTTCAACAAACAACACTTGATATCAGGGCGCTACCAATAGCTTCTCCCTCAAATAAAAAACCCTTGGCGATATCGGGAGACACTTTTGCATCTACACCATTACTGACTGCATCTACTTCTACAACTACTATAGAAACCCAACCGAGTTATTCTCAAGAGCCAGATAATAAATCACCGAAAGTTGTTTTAGTAGTAGATGACGCAATTAGTCTGCGCCAAACAATCTCTCTCACTCTCCAAAAATCGGGCTATCAAGTAATACAAGCTCAAAATGGTGTAGAAGCTCTAGAAAAGTTGCAGTTATATCCAGAAATTCAAATTGTCGTCTCCGATTTAGAGATGCCACGAATGAATGGTTTTGAGTTGTTGGGCAATTTCCGTCAATACCCCCATTTAACAAAAATACCTGTAGTGATTCTCACTTCTCGCAGCGCTGAAAAACATCGCCAACTTGCCCAAGAATTGGGTGCAAAGGCTTATTTAACTAAGCCTTATTTAGAACATGAGTTCCTTTCGACAATTAAAGATTTAATTAACGGCAATAGAGATAATTTCAATCATTTGCTTATGGTGACAAATCACTAAAAATTCGTAATTACTAATGATGCTCCTGACAAGATGCGCAAGGGTTATAGCGCTTCTCGTACCCTGTGGGAAGCCGCTACGCGTCTATGGATGCAGACCTCACTTCCATTCCTCTCTCCTAAAAGGAGAGAGGCTTTGAATCTTGCTCCCCAACGCTACAAGGGTTGGGGCTGTTCTTGTTAGGTCTGTATACTCTAAACGGGTAAAAAGTTTACTTTTGCAAAAGACCTGAAACCTAGATTCAGCAAGGCATCTAGCTTGGCAATCAAAAAGTCCATTGCCTACCCGTGTTTAGTATATTTCATCAATGACTAATGACTAATTAAGGTAATTACAGTCACTTCTGGCGGACAAAAGAAACGTCCTGGTTTATAAGTTCCTAAACCCCGATTGACATATAGTTGATTTTCTTGCACCTTGTGAAGCCCTTGCGCCCACTCCCAATATCGCACAACTTTAGAACAGTCTCCCAGGAAAAATGTTACCCAACGCCGCAATTTTTTGGGGATTTGTTTGAGTAGCTTTTTATAATGGAATACTAAAGGCCCAATGCCCGGAATTACGATGTGACCACCGTGGGTATGACCAGATAGTTGCAAATCTACACGCCATTGTTGCAATATCTTGGCTGTATCTGGGTTGTGGGATAAAACAATGCGGGGTGTAACGGAGTCTAATTGATTCATGACTGGTGCGGGGTGGAATTCCCGTGACCAATAATCAGCTAGTCCTACCAGTGGTAATTCTTTTCCTAATGGATAGGCGATTTCATTCCAAAGTACATGCACCCCAATACTAGTGAACGCCTCTGTAACTTCTGCTTTTGAATGGCTGTAATAGATATCGTGATTACCCAGTACAGCGTAAATACCATAGCGACTTTGCAGATGTTTGAGTCGATGCACCAATTGGTGAATCGGTGTTGGATCATCCGTTACATAGTCACCAGTTAAGAGAATTAAATCTGGTTCAGCTTCGTTAGTAAGTGCGATCGCCTTTTCTAACATATCTTCTGAGAGTCGTAAACCATCGTAGTGAAAATCTGACAACTGCACTAGCGTTGTACCTTGTAAAGATGCTGGAAGTTCCGCAATCTTAACCGTGATTTCATCTACTCTTAAATGTCCCGTAAACAACCAATGCATAAGGCAACCGATACTCCTCATACCAGCGCTTACAGCTTACCAAAAATAAAAATGTAACTTGATAAACTGCAATAATTTATGTCATATATTCCAAATATAATTAACTAATTGGCTTAAATCTTAAAGCTAAACTAAGAAGACCTTGCTTTAATTTGCAGGCACTCATTAGCCAGAAGACCTGCTGTGATTGGGTTCTTGAATTTTGAAATTTTAATTACCTTTTACCTTGTAGTGTGATTATAGTAACTTCTGGGCGGCAAAATA
>CAZZZY010000498.1:0-5204 GCA_964658545.1 uncultured Acetobacteraceae bacterium
CGGAAAAGATTTAGAGACCACAAATTTGCACGCAGACCTAACCCCCCTTCCCCCCCTCTTCCCTACGAGGGAAGGGGGGTTTTAAAGCCTCTCGACCTTTCGGGGAGAGGTTTGGAGAGGGGTCTTTTTTCTTTTCTGGAGATGTCTATAGAGTGAAATAAATTAGGACTTACGCACACTCTACAATTCTTCTCTTACTCTTAGCCCAGGTCGGTGGGCTTTGTTTGTGTAGCCGCGTCGCCCTTGGCGTGCCGGAGGCATCATTATATTCGCCTTGGCTTAGACTTAGACAATATTTGCCAATTTAATAAAATTTTACAAAATCACACTAACTTACTCTCAAGCAGCAATTAAAGGGTCTTGGCTATCGACCGAAAATTGTCAATTTATCTGCGATACCTTCTCTACGAGACGCTACGCGAACGGTGAGCTACGCTAACGCAAATTCCGATAGCATTTCCAGCATCAGGCTACATATACCTCTCTTTACCCTTCACCCTGCGCTCCAATACCCTGAAAACACGTCGTCCGAATATTAACTAATTCTATGAAAACCATTCAAAAAAGCCAATTCCAGATTTTTGTTTTTTGTAACTCTTTTTATAAAAATAATTAGTAAAAACTGTTTATAGATGACTTTTAGAGCTAAATATGACTTTTAAAGCTAATTAAAAACCAAAATAACTATAATTAATTTGTAATTAATCCGATAAAACCGTTTTACAAAATAACAGCCACTTTCTTTTCTATGTAATTTGCCCAATAATGACATCAACAGACCTCATGCATCAGGCAAATGTTTGAGCCACAAGTTTGACAAAAAGCTATAAGAGGCAAACAACAGTGAAACTAGCAGTCTACGGAAAAGGTGGTATCGGTAAATCCACAACTAGCTGTAATATATCCGTCGCCCTAGCTAAACGTGGCAAGAAAGTGCTGCAAATTGGCTGCGACCCTAAACATGACAGTACCTTCACCCTGACTGGGTTTTTGATTCCCACAATTATCGACACCCTCCAAGAAAAGGACTATCACTACGAAGATGTCTGGCCAGAAGATGTAATTTATAAAGGCTACGGTGGTGTGGATTGCGTAGAAGCTGGTGGGCCACCTGCGGGTGCTGGATGTGGCGGCTATGTCGTCGGTGAAACCGTAAAATTACTTAAAGAACTCAACGCCTTTGATGAGTACGATATAATTCTCTTTGACGTTCTGGGTGACGTAGTTTGCGGTGGTTTTGCAGCACCACTCAACTATGCAGATTACTGCCTGATTGTTACAGACAACGGCTTTGATGCTTTGTTTGCGGCTAATCGGATTGCGGCTTCAGTCCGCGAAAAAGCAAGAACTCACCCACTGCGTTTAGCTGGGTTGATTGGCAACCGCACCTCCAAGCGGGACTTAATTGAAAAATATATAGAAGCTGTGCCAATGCCAGTTTTGGAAGTTTTACCTTTGATTGAAGATATCCGTGTTTCCCGTGTGAAGGGTAAGACTTTGTTTGAGATGGCAGAGCAAGATCCTTCCCTAGACTACGTTTGCGATTACTATCTCAACATCGCCGACCAAATTTTAGCGCGTCCCGAAGGTGTTGTACCTAACGACACACCAGATCGGGAGTTGTTCTCTTTGTTGTCCGATTTTTATCTAAATCCGGGTAAACCCCAGGTTCCTAATTCCGAAGAGGAACTAGACTTGATGATTGTATAAATCATCAAGTTCTCAGGATGGGGGACAATAATATGGCTTTCTTTGACAGCTTTACGGATTCAATAAAGCAAAAATGGTTGCAATTTTTCCAGAATAATCGAGACTGGATTACCTTGCACATGGAAGTGGAATCAGTGTACACCCCTGATGGCGGGAAGCGACCACCTTCTTACCTCATCCTGGGAGTTCTTAACGCCCTAGAGCCAAAGCTAGCGCAGTTAATGTTGCCCTTTGCCAAACTTAATCCTGATGCCGATACGCTGATTGAGGTGCTGGATTTGCATTTTGACCCAGATTTCGCTCTCGGTAATCGCTTTCTCGTCAGCCCAGAACCAGAGAAATACGTAGAAGAAGCAGCAGCTATCATTGGCGAAAAGCCTGAAGATGAAACGTTGACACATTCTCATACCAATGACTTTGAGTCGGTGGCGGTAGTTCAAGAGTTCACAATAGCGGCTTCTGATGATCAAAGCCTGGAGACCAGCGAGTTGGAGGAAACCGAAAATGGCTTTGGCGATATTTCCTTATCCAACGGACACGACTCAAAAGATGAGTCTCTCGAAATCTCTAGTTTAGAAGCAGATGAGTTTGGGGAAATTGCCTTCGATACAACAGTTGCAATGGAAGTAAAGCTGGATGACGAAGCACTTGAAGATAGTCCACTAGATGAGAATGCGTTTAAAGACGTGTTATCAGATGTCTGGGGTGATGAAACAGCTTTACAAAAGGCTGAAGAAAATAACGATTTTTTGGGGGAAGAACTGCCAGCAGGCGTTTTTGATGAATCAGAAATTGCCCGTCTCTTCCCCAACGCTTAATTATTGCCGTTCCTCGCAATTTTAAGTTTTAGATTTGGGGTTTTGGATTAGGAATTAGGGAAATTGTCGTTAGACAGAGGATACTTTTGTTGTCCCAGTCTTTAATCCAAAATTATCAATCTAAAATCTAAAATTCGTTGATCTGCCATTAAATATCAAGGGGAGAAAAAACCAAAATGACTGTCGCTCAACAACCAGAAGCTTTAAATTTTGAATGTGAAACAGGGAATTACCATACCTTTTGCCCAATTAGCTGCGTGGCGTGGTTATACCAAAAAATTGAAGATAGCTTCTTTTTGGTGATTGGGACAAAAACTTGTGGCTACTTCCTACAAAATGCGATGGGGGTGATGATTTTTGCTGAACCCCGCTATGCAATGGCAGAGTTGGAAGAGGGCGATATTTCGGCACAGCTGAATGATTATGAAGAGTTAAAGCGGTTGTGCTTGCAAATTAAACGCGATCGCAATCCTAGTGTAATTGTCTGGATTGGCACTTGCACCACCGAAATTATCAAAACAGATTTGGAAGGCTTGGCACCAAAACTAGAATCTGAAATTGGTATTCCCATCGTTGTAGCGCGGGCAAATGGTCTAGATTACGCCTTTACCCAAGGGGAAGACACCGTGTTAGCAGCAATGGCTAACCGTTGTCCTGATAAGGCTCCAGTGGCAGAAACAGAGAAAAGTGAACGGAATGCGATCGCTAAGTTGCTCAACTTTGGTAAGAAGAAAGAAGATGTTGCCCAAGATGAATCTGAGTATGTAGATCATCCACCCTTAGTTCTCTTTGGCTCCCTTCCCGATCCCGTGGTTACTCAGTTAACCTTGGAACTGAAGAAACAAGGCATCAAAGTTTCCGGTTGGCTACCCGCCAAGCGCTTCACAGAATTGCCAGTACTGGAAGAAGGGTATTATGTCGCTGGTGTCAACCCCTTCCTCAGCCGCACTGCTACCACCTTAATGCGTCGCCGCAAGTGTAAACTCATTGGCGCACCCTTCCCCATTGGCCCCGATGGTACCCGCGCTTGGATTGAGAAAATCTGCTCGGTGTTTGGTATTACTCCCAAGGGTTTGGATGAACGGGAAGCACAAATCTGGGCAGGCTTGGAAGATTATGTGAAACTGATTCGTGGTAAGTCTGTATTCTTCATGGGTGATAACTTGCTGGAAGTTTCTCAAGCAAGATTTTTAATTCGTTGTGGGATGACTGTTCACGAAATCGGCATTCCCTACATGGATAAGCGCTATCAAGCTGCTGAGTTGGCATTGTTGGAGAAAACTTGTCAGGAAATGGGTTCACCCCTGCCAAGGATTGTAGAGAAGCCGGATAATTACAATCAACTCCAGCGAATTTATGAGTTGAAACCAGATTTGGTAATTACTGGTATGGCTCACGCTAATCCGTTGGAAGCACGGGGTATTAATACTAAGTGGTCTGTGGAGTTCACTTTTGCTCAAATTCACGGCTTTACAAATGCGCGGGATATGTTGGAGTTGGTGACTCGTCCGTTGCGTCGGAATAATAATTTGAAAGATTTGGGTTGGGATAAGTTGGTGAGAGAAGAAGCGAAGATTTAGATTTGAGTTTGGATTGAGCAACAGCAAATGATAAAGGCGAACTTTTTGGGTTCGCCTTTTTTGTCTCACAGAGGCGCAAAAGAAGAGCTACTAAATAATAGTTACAATTAGGTGGGTATGGCTGAATAGACAGGATAATTTAGGAGATGATGTGATGCCTGAAATTTGTCGTTTTTTAGGGATTATTATTACTATGTACTATAACGACCATCCGCCCCCTCATTTCCATGTCCGCTACAATCAGCAAAAGGCAATTATTGATATAGAAACCTTATCAATTTTAGAAGGTAAACTCACTCCTAGAGTTCTTGGTTTAGTAGTTGAATGGGCAGCTATGCATAAATCAGAACTTAGAGAAAACTGGCAACTGGCAAGACAAAATAATCCTTTAGAAAAAATTCAACCATTAGAGTGAATTATGCTTAAAGACATTATAGAAGTTATTCCTCACGATAACTATCAACTCTATTTGAAGTTTGAAGACGGAAAAGAAGGTATTGTTGATGTTAAGCAGTTAATCGAATTTACAGGAATTTTTGCACCTTTAAAAGATTTAAACTATTTTAAAACTGTTAAAATTAATGCTGAATGGGGAACAATTCACTGGGATAATGGCGCAGATTTAGACCCAGATGTTCTTTATTCTGTGGTTACTAATCAATCTATTCCCACATATAGAAATCTAGAGGAATATGAAAAAAGTTGGAATTAAAACAGAAGCAATTCCAGAAGTAGGTGATTTATTAAAGCCTAGTAATTTTTTTCAGCAACTAAATTAGATGATGTAGCAGGTTGCTTAAAATATCGAGGAAAACCCAAAACTCTTGAGGATATGGATAATGCAATTCGCCAAGGTGTAGAGGAATTGTAGCTTATTAAATTTATTACGTGAATCTACGACTGATATTTGTATGTAATCAAGGCTATTTTAAGTTATCCACAACTATTAATTAGCCATCAAAAATCATGGAAAACGATAAACCGGAGAATATAGACAATACATCTGTTTTGGTACCAGTGAAGTTAGTACAAGATACCGAGCAAAAGCCACAGATACCAGACGAAAAAGTTACATATGTGGAGAAGACTGAGCGAA
>CAZZZY010000499.1:0-5197 GCA_964658545.1 uncultured Acetobacteraceae bacterium
ATCTTCCCAGTAGTCATCAAAAAGATAAGCTTGAACGTTGTAATCTTTAGAGGCATCAGGAATAATTTCTTTGCCGAAATCAGTCCTTTCTATACCCTCTTTTAACAACTTGAACAAAACCTCTTTTTTAAAGACATAAATCCCCATTGAGGCAATGTAAGGCTGTTGCTGGGCCTGTTCTTTTGTTAATCCCAGTACGCTTGTATCAACTTGCATTTTGATTAATGCTTCACCTTTGGGTTTTTCGCTAAAGTCGATTACCCTACCAGAATTGTCAATTTTCATTAAACCAAAATCTGAGGCGCGGCGCTCATCAATGGGGATGACTGAGAGAGTAATGTCAGCATTCGTTTCTCTATGACGCTGGATAAACAAGCGGTAGTCCATGCGATAGAGGTGATCTCCTGAGAGGATCAGATATTCATCTGCATTCCATTCTTCCATTAACCACAGATACTGACGCACAGCATCGGCTGTACCTTGGAACCAGTTAGGGTTTTCTGGTGTTTGTTGTGCCGCCAGGACTTCCACAAAGCCTTCGTTGAAGCCACTAAAGTTGTAGGTACGGGCGATGTGACGATTCAGGGAAGCTGAGTTGAATTGTGTCAGGACGTAGATTTTGAAAATTTCGGAATTTATGCAGTTACTAACAGGGATGTCGATTAGGCGATACTTCCCCGCTACTGGTACTGCTGGTTTAGCGCGGAGTTTGGTTAGTGGGTAAAGTCGAGTACCCGCGCCACCACCAAGAATGATTGATAATACTTTTTTCACAAAATTTCTCCCGACTGCCTTTCAACTCTCATTCTCAGTTTAGGACTGTCTGCCACCACAGGTAAGGGGGATCGTCTGATTCTTTGGGATGAATTTTACAGAATGCTGGTAGTAATCGATAGTGCTGCTAGCCAAGAAATATTAGAACATTTGTATTAATTGGGGTGAAAAATTAAGGGGCGATCGCTAGATCCCACAAATTAACAGAGAATTAATTTTGGCGCATCAGATCAAACACTAAAGCTACCTAAACTTTTTCTCTGATTTACCAAACGCAATTGCTGCGATCGCTTCAAATGCTTCACCCAAGATTCCTCTGACAACTGGGAAATAGCATTTGCTGATAGTGTTGCTGTGAAAATATCTTTGCCACTGGTAACACCACTAACGCCTAAACTTTCTAAAACAGCAGTTGCAGCAGAGTCTAAAATTGGTTCAGTATGGATGAAAACACCTAAACTCGGTTCTTCTGAATCTTGAACATCATTCAGCGCTGTAGCAAGAGCGGCATCTAGTTTATGATAATTCATCAGCAATTCCTGGTAAAAAGGGTAGGCTATTATTACCTACCCTAACTTATCAAAGTTATCGGTTTTTATCGCCTACCCTTGTACAGAAATAATATCTACTGGTCTGTCAAACCCATTTTGACGGTTGGAGAGACGCGATAAATCGCCGTCTCTACAGAAAATTTATTCGTCAATTAGTTCTTGACGGACTACTACCTTTCTCAGTCTAATTAAAGATTTAGGGCATTAATCACTCCATAACCCCATTTCTCATCAAATGTACCTGCGGGTTTTCCGGGAATAGCACTATTTTGACGTAGCAAGCCTTTCACAGCAACCGGATCGAGTGTGGGATCTCGCTGCAACAGTAGTGCCACTAATCCACTAACAAAGGGTGTTGCCATACTCGTACCAGCCTGTACTACAAACTTGGAATTAATCATTGATGAGCGGTCAAAACTGGCATCGGCGGAAAGGGTGGAAACAATCATTGCTCCTGGTGCTGCTATATCCGGCTTCTGCCCATCATTGCGTAGAGGGCCTTCACTACTGAATTCCGAAATAGTATGCAATTCTAAGCCCATTTCTTGCACTTTGTTATCAATATCTGTGTACTTAGTTCTAGTAGTATAGGCAGCAACTGTAATTGCACTGCTGGCGGCTCCTGGCGAACCAATTTTTACGGCATCTTTCACACTTTTACCTGTAAAAAACACTGAGGAAGTATCATCTAATGTCCACACATCTAACCGTGTGTCAGTTGAAGAAGTGTTGCGGACTCGCAATTGCCAAATACCTCCCATGACTGACGAGGGGTCAATACCCCGGATTTGCACAAAGAAATTATGGTCGCCATTGGCTTTATCTGGCGCTGGTGTTGCTAATTGCACCCGTGCATCCGGCAACTGGTAATCTTGTGCAGCATTACCCTCAATAATTATTTTTTGGAAGGGGGTGACAAAACCGTTAGGACTCCGCACAGACACTTCCAATTCACTATCTTTGGAATACCAAGCGTTTAACCAAACTATGCCTATTTGATTTAAAGGAACATTAAAGCGCATACCACGAGTGCGTCCACTGGGTATTGTCGCTTGTCCATGAATGTTATCGTTTCCTTCGTTACCCGCAGCACAGCAAACAATTCTTCCTGGGCCAGTTTCTGCGTCAATAACTTTGGATAAGGAATCACTACCATCATGGGCATCAGCGTGTCCACCCACGCTGAGATTTACCACGGCTGCGCGTCCTAACTCTCTAGCAACTCGGAAAATGTAACGCACACCATCAGCAACATGGGCATCCTGTAAATCTGACCTGACGACGACTAATTCCGCTTCTGGTGCTACACCGCCATAGCTAGCATCAGCACCAGCAGCAATGCCCGCAACGTGAGTCCCATGACCGCCAGTATCCTGAGAAATTGTCAGTTGCGCTCCCGTAAATTCAGCTCCATAGCCGCCTTCCGTCACTCCTGGGCCTGGTAGTGTTTGATCCCAAATGTGTAAAATTCGTCCAGCAAAGGCGGGGTGTTTCGGATCGATACCACTGTCTATAATGCCGATGATTACTCCTTTGCCAGTCAGTCCAGTTTTGTTCTGGAACTCCGGTAGTTTGACCGTTCCCATTGCAGTGTCCATCCTCAAATGAAGTTTGCGTGATGGCTTGATGCGATGAATGATATCTTCTTCAGATAAGACATCTAAACTCTCTATCGGTAAAAAAGCCGTCCGCACACTTCCAGAGTTTTGATTGACTTCAATGTTATATTGTGATAGGTAACTTAAGTCTGCATTAGGGTCGCAGTAGAGAAAAACGACACTTTTTGTAGGCTTGACTGGGCTTTTGTGGGCAATAATGCCAAGCGATCGCTTGTGTGTAACTAAAGCTTTATCCCCTTCATTTTGATAGTCTTGAAATGCCAAAAGTAGTCCAGGAGAAAGTTTTTCGTGCCTCATTTTTACCTCAAAGTCAATTTATTGGGTGAAAGCAAAGTAGTTTATCAGCATCAGTCGCTCTCGCATTAATGTAGACAATGTAGTTTTTCCGCCTTGATTATTTGATGCGACTATAGTTATCTATTTTTTTGATAGATAACATCAAATAAGCTTAGGAGTCGGGAAGTTATTCCTAAGACAATTGCTAATTCATAACTCATATTCTGGAATTATGTCTTCCTCATAGTGATTTTCTCTGGCTCATGAGACATCTTTGAGCAGCCGCATCTCAGAATCACCCAAGACCTACTGACAAATTACAGATTCTCTATCATAAGTAGGAGCCATAAAGAAGCTAATATTTGCAACGATCGCTTCTGAACCTACAAAGAGTTATTCATGCAAATTCAAACACCAGATTGGGTAAAGCACGCTACTTTCTACCAAATTTTCCCAGATCGCTTTGCCAGAAGCAAACAGCCACGCAAACGGCTGTTGCGCGAAGCCCGTTGGGAAGATTGGGACGCTATACCAACTCTCCAAGGTTATAAAGGCGGCGACTTATGGGGCATCATGGAGGATTTAGACTACATCCAGGATTTGGGGATTAACGCGATTTATTTCACACCTATCTTTCAATCCGCCAGTAATCATCGCTATCATACCCACGATTATTACCAAGTTGACCCGATGCTAGGGGGCAACGAGGCTTTTAAGGAATTGCTAGATGCAGCCCATGAACGGAATATCAAAGTCGTTTTAGATGGAGTGTTTAACCATTCTAGCCGTGGCTTTTTCTTCTTCCACGACGTTTTAGAAAATGGGCCCCATTCCCCTTGGGTTAATTGGTTCAAAATTGAAGGCTGGCCGCTTTCACCATACAACGGAGAACTCCCTGCAAACTACGTGGGTTGGGCGGGAAATCGCGCCTTGCCAGAATTTAACCACGATAATCCAGAAGTGCGGGAATATATTATGGAAATTGCCGAATATTGGATTAAATTCGGCATTGACGGTTGGCGATTGGATGTACCATTTGAAATAAAAACTCCTGGTTTTTGGCAGGAATTTCGCGATCGCGTTAAAGCAGTCAATCCCGAAGCTTATATTGTGGGCGAAGTGTGGGGAGATTCCCGCCAGTGGTTGGATGGAACGCAATTTGACGGCGTGATGAATTATCTATTTGCTGGGCCGACAATTGCTTTTACCGCAGGCGATCGCGTAGTCTTAGAACAAGTCCAAAGCCGCGACTATCAACCCTACCCACCCTTATTTGCTACCGAGTACGCCACCAAAATTCAGGAAGTACTGCAACTTTACCCTTGGGAAATCCAGCTAACTCAACTCAATTTGTTAGCAAGTCACGACACAGCCAGATTGATGACGATTGCAGGCGGCGATATAGCCAGTGTAGAATTATCAACTCTACTGCTACTTACCTTTCCTGGTGCCCCCAGCATCTACTATGGTGATGAAGTTGGCTTACCTGGTGGCATAGATCCAGATTCACGGCGTGGCTTTCCTTTACAAGCCAAGTGGGATCGAGAAATTTTCAATACTCATCGTCAATTAATTACCCTCCGCCAAACTTACCCAGCCTTGCGTACAGGTGATTACCAAGTGATCCATGCTCAAGGACAACTTTATATCTTTGCCCGAACTTTAGGGACAGAGGAATTGATCATTGCCGTCAATGCTGGCACAAGTTCAGCAACAGCGAATGCAAATGTGCTTAGTTTGCATACTCAACCCAACAAACTCTTATATGGTACTGCTGAAGTTGAGTGGAATGGTAAAGAAGATACTCGACAGCTGTCATTAACTCTTCCCGCACGTAGTGGGTGCATCCTGGGGTAGGGAGTGGGGGAGTGAGGGGCAGGGGAGCAGGGGGAGCAGAATTTGATCCCCGTGTTGGATGCAGGAATTGGATAATTTATTTCTTGTAGTTCCCCAACCACACCATTACCGTGCAATCGC
>CAZZZY010000500.1:0-5175 GCA_964658545.1 uncultured Acetobacteraceae bacterium
CTAGAAAGAAGACCATTCCCGATTCCCCTGCCTCAATTCAATCTTCATCATCAAAATTGCTTTCCCAATTAGCAGCGTCGTTGTAGCCTTCATTAGCACGGTATACTTCTGTTTTTATCCGACGATTTTCTTGCCTCAGCATTTCTCGTTCTCGCAACGTTAGTGGTGGTTTTTCATTGCTGGGCAAGCGATCGCTATTTCGCCTTGGAGGTTTTTGGCGTGTGAAGTTTCTCCAAGCAGCTTTCGCGCCTACAAAAACACTGCGTGTACCTACTTGTAGATTTTGAGCTTGTTTTCTGGCACTATCAAGGCTTTGATCAACTTGTTTGGCGACTTGACTGGCACTTTTTACGCCTTCACTGACATCATCAGTTAAGTCAGTAATTTCCAAACCAGTCACGCGGATAGCTTCTAGAGTGGGCGGTAACTCCCGTGAGAGCGTATCAAACAGCTTTTCTGCACTGTGAGCAGCGCGTGCTAACTCCTGCAAAGCCGGTATTGCCGCCACTAAAACCGCAGTCAAACTTGTGGCAACTAAGAGTAAAGAGAGTCCCAACCAAAACAGGGGGTCAGTCACGATTATGTCATTTATGAGCGTTCTAATTGCTGGGGAAGAGAATCTGAGTCTTCAACAGATGTTTGTCGCTTCAAGACTTGGCTTTCTCGCTGACTGGCATCCACACCTGCTGCGATCGCTTCCCGTAATCTATCTAAAGTGTCATCCCAGTTTCGCAGTGCGCCAGCAGAGAGACGATCTGCCTGGATTTGCACACTCGTTGATAAATCCTCTGCCAATTCTGGGATAGCATTGGCAGATTTTTTCAAAATTTTACGCGTTTCGCGTCCTGTGCGTGGAGCCACAAGCAAACCAGTCAAAGCACCGATTGTAGCTCCCAGCATCAAACCGCCAATAAATACTCCAGAACGGTTATTAGACATAATTGTTTCTCTCCTTATACCCATTTTAGGTGGGTTTTCTCTCCTTGTAAGACTCCACCGATTTTATTCAGTTAATCCATCGTGACAAAATATCAGTCAAAAATGTTGCTTTTATTCATTAAAATATCAAAACCATTAATTCTTTATAATTCAAAACTCCCTGCTTCTCTGTCACCACATCCCTGCATCCTGTGTTAGTCCTAATTATAAATGTTCATGTGAAGCTGACATAACTCATTTTGCAATATTTTTGTTCCCGGATGTTAACTCTAGTTAACGAAAATAACGCTGCCAGATTTGCCGTCCTTGCAAAAGTAGACTGAGAATTTGCTGCACTTGTTGAATTTGCATCCATAGTACTTGGTTTCTCTGCCGTAAGTTATAAATATTCTTCTGGCTGAGATAAATATTCTTGGGTGCTTTCTTTAGTGCTGCACGAGTACAAATTTCATAGGCGGTTAACCTATCTGCTATGTATGTTAACTGCTGCTTAAGTTGCCACACCCGCCAAGCCACATAGAGTAGTATCAGCGAAATGAGGGTATTAACGAGGATAACTAAAATTACCATTGTTGATCTTTACCAATATCAGCTTTCAGGAATTGTTCTATGTACTTGACTACGAATTTTAGATTTTAGATTTTTGGGCATGAACCAAAAAATCACCAATTCGCCAATTTTGTAACAACTATATGCCCACACCTCACAAAACCACAGCTACAATTGCCTTAGATTCACGACTCGGTTTGCGAAATCAACCCGTATGCTCAATAAGCCCCAGCTTCACTACATTCCACTCATTAACCTGATAATCCTAGTCAATTTGCGATCTTTTTGGTACGTAAACACAATGGCATAGCCCCTTCAACATCCGGTAAGAGAACTACACTACACTCACCGGAGAATTCTCAGCATCGCCTTTATTATTGTGCTGCTACCTCTACTAGTTTTCCAGTTTGTCGCGTGAAGTTAACTCAAATTTTGTCTGCAAAAACCTTACTAGTGGTTCACTAAGCAAAAATTGCTGGATGTTGACTGGGAAAATGGAAAGTCGCAAAGAAAAGAGTCTATTGATTCCTCTTCCTTTATACAATTTTCCCAGATGAAGGCTTATCCATCTTCCCTTAAACCTTTAACCTCTTCTTTGTTGAAGGCTTCCCTCTAGTATTTTACTAATCCGTTACTGATAATGATTATTTTTCCTATACATCCAGTAGGAGGTGAGGATGTCAAAAAAACTACCATTAACTAATTCCTTCCGAGCTATTCTTGTTGCTTTGATGATTGGATTTGTTGGGTGTGGAAATCAAACTGCAAGAACTACATTCACTCAAACTACTACCCAGATAAATGAGAATCTTCCCCAAGTCGTAGCAACGACAAGTGTATTATGTGACTTAACCAAACAGGTTGCCGGGAATACAGTTAATCTCACCTGTTTAATTGACCCTAGTACCAATCCTCATTTTTATAAACCAAAGCCGGAAGATCGTAGAGCCATTGAGCAAGCTAATCTTATTCTCTATAGTGGCTATAATTTAGAACCAAATCTGATCAAATTAATTAAAGCGACTAAAAATCCTGCCCCGAAAATAGCCGTTGGTCAACTTGCAGTCTCTAAGCCACAACAATTTCAGAAAGGCGGTAAAAATGTAATTGATCCTTATCTTTGGCACAATACTAAGAATGCTATCAGGATGGTGGAGGTAATTAATAGTAAGCTGACAAAATTAGAATCTAATAATGCTACGATTTATGCCAGCAATACCAAAACAATCACAAACGAACTCACTCAACTAGATAGTTGGATTAAGTTGAGAATTGCGAGTATTCCTGTCAAAAAACGCAAGTTAGTTACAACATCTGATGCACTGGGTTATTACGCTAAAGCATATGGCATTTCATTGACAGGGGGATTACAAGGTATTAGTGCTAACGAAAACCTAACAGCTGCAAGAGAGAAAAATTTGGTTATCAATATTAAACAGGCTAAAGTCTCAACAATTTTTACTGAAGCGGCAATTAAACCTAATTTTCTTCAATCTATAGCCAGAGCAGCTGAAGTGAAAATTTCTCGCAGAAGATTGTATACTCAGGGACTTGGTGAACCAGGAAGCGAGGCGGACACTTATCAAAAAATGATGATTGCCAATACACGCACAATTGTAGAAGGTTCAGAAGGAACATATTTAATGTTTGCAGCCCAAGGTAATCAGTAGTTATTTAATCTGATAAACCGATTTTTTCGATTACCAAAAATTAGGTTTATCAGTTTATTTTTTCAATACGAAAAGGTTTTATGGAAAAACCCACGAAAAACCTAACCCTTACCGCATCGGTAAGGGGGAAAATTCAAAGTCTCTCTCCTCGAAGGAGAGAGATTTTGAAAGAGGTTTTCCAGATACTGTGAAGAGTCAGATACTATTTGTCTTTTAACCTGATATCAATAACAGTTGCATTGAAGTCGTAGTTAAAGCCTTCCAACTCAAATGGCATTCCAATTTTCACTTTACTGTTACCCAGCACTGGACCACTCTCATTGACCTGGGCTTTCCCATCTAAAGTCAAAATCAAATCTGTACTAAAATTGTTGGTTTTTGGATCTGGCAATTCTTTAAGAGTACCATTAGGTTGGGGAACATTGACTGTTCTAGGTAGCTGTTGAATGGATTTAATCTCAATCTCCCCATAGGGTTGATTGCGGATAATCACATTAGTTTTTCCGCCTTTTTTGAATCCGTTATTGAATAATTGTTGAGGGTCACGGACATTCAAACCACGAACAATTAAGTCTACTTCTATGGGTATTGTTTTTGCACCGACTTGGGCAACAGAACCAGAAGTGCCAGGAAAGACAAAGATGCCAAATATAACTAGCAGAATTACCAGTGCAGCACCCAAATCTAGGAGATTGATTTTGCCGAACAAACGACCTTTTGAATCTAAAATAGCCATAAAAAATTTTCCGAGGTAATAGCGAAGTAATTGATTGTAGCAAGAAGACTTTCGATGGGAACGGCAATTTTCCCTATTTGGTAATCACTCAAGGCGGCTAGGCGTTGCGGTTATGCGACAGTTTATCACGAGTTTCGTAAGTAAGTCGGCGGGGTGGCAGCAAACCCTCAAATTTTTGCCCGTTAAGACTGACGTATCCAAAAAGTCATATCTAGTGTTTAAGCCTATCTCCAGACGAAATCTCTAACCCCGCACAATTCAGTAGATTTGCTTAAACATTAGCTGTATAACAACTCCTTTGGTCTGAAGTTAAGAATGCAACTTAGAATACTCTAAATCCGTCTCATAATTTGTCCCATCATTTTATATCCTCCCCAAATAATATTCAGAGTTTATTATGTGTAATTGGAAAGTTTTTGTTACAAATTACCGGGTGTGGCGGCGTAGCTGGTTTTATCCTTTGATTTCAGTGGTAGTTGCCCTAAGTCTGTGCCTAAGTACACCCATACCTGGAAGAGCTTTAGATTTCTTGCCTCTTCTACTCCAAGGAGTTCAGGCATTTCAGCTTTCCAATATATCCCCTAACCAAGAAGTTGATCTTGGTAAGCAGATTAATCACGAATTAGTCAGCAGTCAAGTCCGACTTTACCGCAATCCCGAAGTTAATCGCTATGTGCAACAAGTTGGTCGGCGTTTAGCAGCCAATAGCGATCGCCCCAATCTCCCCTATACTTTCCAAATAGTTCAGGATGAGAGTATTAATGCTTTTGCTACCTTGGGTGGTTATGTCTATGTCCACACGGGTTTGCTGAAAACCGCAGACAATGAAGCGGAGCTAGCAGGTGTACTTGCCCATGAAATTGGTCATATTGGCGGGAAACACGTAGTCAAACAGATGCAACAAAAAGCGCTCGAAAGTGGTCTATTAACAGCAGCAGGCTTAGACCAGAGTACGGCGGTGCAAATGGGTGTCCAGTTAGCGCGAGACTTGCCCCGCAGTCGTCAAAATGAATTTGAGGCTGATCAAAGAGGACTACGAACTTTAACAGGTACTGGTTACGCCCAGTCTGCAATGGTTTCGTTTATGAAAAAGCTGCTTGGAAAGAGTTCTTCACCAACATTTTTGAGTACGCACCCCGGAACTAGCGATCGCATTGATGCCCTCAGAAGTGCAATTAACTCCCAACCTAGTAATGGAAGCTATGGCTTGGATAATGCTAGTTATAAAGCTAATATTCGAGCATTAGTAGGGTCTTGAGGGCATTGGGCATTGGGAATTGG
>CAZZZY010000501.1:0-5173 GCA_964658545.1 uncultured Acetobacteraceae bacterium
CTAAGCGTGGACTAAATAATTGATTCAGTCCACGCTTAGTGGACTTTCGCTATCAGCCCTGAACTGAAGTTCAGGGCTGGATATTACTGAGTGCAACAGTTTAACTCTGACAAAAATGTGGGTAGAGGATTTTTCGACTTGTGTGTACACCGTAGCCTTTTACGATAGAGGAATGGAAGTGAGGTCAGAGTGTATTGCATCCATAGACGCGTAGCGGCTTCCCGCAGGGTACGAGAAGCGCTATATAGCTCACACTAAGTCAGCTAGAGGTTTCTGCATCCTCTAGCTTGTTTTTTTGCTCCTTTATTTGCTTTGCTTTAGCCTCTTTTTCACCCCTTCAGGTTGTTTTATTCATAATAACTATTGGAACTAGTTGTTTGACCGTTAGCAACTATGCCGAGTATATTCAACCGAGCAATTTTCAGGTTATCTAAAGCTATTTTGAGCATTGAGGAATTTGTTTTGTGAATCCTGACAACCATCAAAAGCCCATCAGTGTGAGGTGCTACTATGCTGGCATCAGCTAATCCTAGCAATGGAGGGGCATCATAAATTACTAAGTCAAAAGTTTTATGCCAATTTGCCATTAATTGCTTCATTTTTTCCGATGAGAGCAACTTGGTGGGATCGGGTGGGATTGGCCCAGCAGTGATTACAGATAATTTGTTCATGGAAGGTACTTGTCGAATTACTTCTTCCACTGGCAAATTTGTAGAAATTAAATTACTTAATCCCCATAGATTGTTTAAATCTAATAGGTTGTGAATTGAGGGTTTACGAAGATCTGCATCTACAAGTAGGACTCGTTGACCCATTGTTGCAGCTATTTGAGCTAGATGCAGGGCAGTTGTAGACTTTCCATCACCAGGCATACTTGAACTAATAATTATAGAGCGAATCGGGCGATCGGAACTGAGCAGTTGAATATTTGTATAAACTACCCGTAAGGCTTCTAAAAAGTTTGTAGAATAGTCTCCGTATTGTTTATGTCGTGAAACATTTAACTCATTAATCTTTCGAGAAATAAAATTTTGGATATTTCCTAAAGGAAGCTTTTGGTTAGAAGTAGGGTTCTGCTTTGTTTCAATTTCCTTTTCAAAAGGAATATTTCCTAAAAATGGCTGTTTGAGCTTTTTTTTCAGTTCATCAACACTATGGTAGGTATTATCTAGCTTTTCCATTAGTAAGACAATACCAATTCCAGAGAGGAGACTTGCAACTAATCCCAGGATCAAATTACGTTGGGTAGCAAAAGCATCAATAGGAGTATCTGGTATAGTTGGTGCTTGAAGTAATTGCCAGCCAAGCTCTGATTGGGACATTTCAATTTGGAGATTTTCGCGGGTTGATAGAAACCGATTTAAACTCTCAGTTGCAATCTGTAATTTCCGCTGTAAATCAACATATTCTCGTGCTAGAATCGGCGCTTGCTGACGTTTTTGTGCAAGTTGCCGTTCTATTTTGGTAAGTTCTTGGCTTTGCACTTGTAGGGTTTGAAGCTGCGTCACTACTTCTGCAAACTTTACACCTAATGAACGCTGTTGCTCTTGACGTAGCAAAAGTAAAAGATTAGCTCGTTTTTCTTTCAATATTTGGATGCTGGGATTGTCGTCTTGAAAACGAGTTGATTCTATAGCAAGCTGAATATCAAATTGGCGTATTTGAGTCATCATCTGCTGATACATAGGAGAATAATTCAGGATTGCTGTGGCTCCATTTTTCCCTTTTAAGAATGTCAAATTAGCACGAGTTTGCGCTAACTGTAGAGCAATTATTTGTTTTTGTCGAGAGAATTCAATAGTTTGTGAAGCAATTTGGGCCTCTTGGCTTTCTGGATCGTTAAAATTATACTTTTGTCGAAAAGATTGCAATTCTTTTTGGATCTGATCAACCCGATTCTGTATATATGGCAGTTTTTTTTCAATAAACTGAACTCCTTGACGTAATTTAGTTTGCTTCCTGGCTTGACTATAGTCTAAGTAATTATCTGCAATTCGCTCTAATACAACTTCAATCTGTTTGGGATTGCTACTTTGATAACGAACTTCTATAATCTTTGTTTCTCCTAATCGATTAAGCTTCAGAGATTTCAGAAGAGAATAATAGTTGATTTCTGGATAGGAGGCTTGCAACTGTTTAATAGTGCTTCTCATCAGTTCTGGACTTTTCAGAACCTGAATTTGACTTTCATAATCTAAACTAGACTTCTGTGAGTTAGAGTCTTTGACAACATCCATAACTTTGCTGTCATCATTTAGAGGTTCCACCAGCAGTTGAAAACTACCTTCATATTCTGGGGGCTTCCGATTTAGCACCAAGTTGATAACGACAATTGTCATCAGACCAATAGTTACACCTGTGATGACTAGCGATCGTCGCCGTAATATACTCAGAAATTCTTGAAAGTTCCAATCGTCTTCTTGTTCTTCAGCCCACGGAACAGGCTGATTTTGAGGAAATGGAGGCACATAATTATTACTGCGATTAGAACTTGAGGATTGAGAAGGATAATTCTTCGTCATCTGTTTAATACTTGGTAATACACTAAGTTGGATCAGTACAAATGCTTCCGAAAGTTTCACTGAGGTAGTTTAATCACAAGCAAGAGTATATACAAAAAATCATATTTATGTAGCTTGCTTCTGTGCAGGAGTACGCTTAGAGGGAGTCCGCGAGCGGATGAATAACCGGCGTTTTTGCACCCCCACAAAACTAGAATTTTTGGTGTTCACTGAGCTTTGTCGAAGTGTGGTCAACAAGACAGTCGCAGGTCTTAATCCTCTACTGATAGCTACGCGAAAAGCGAGTCCGCGCCCCTCACGCGTCTCGTAGAGAGCTATTACAGCATGTGGTAAAGCCCTTTGTGCCTCATTATTAATCTGAATTCTACGTAAACCTAAGTTCGACGGCAGAAAAACTGTGAAAGCTAGACAGAGTAGAGCTTATAGCAATACACTCCATTTGAACATAAATTTAGTATGTTCTTGCTGAAAGTATACCAATAGAACTTTAATAATTTACAGAAAATGGCAAATATCAAATTCCGTATTTACTTATCTTTACATAGTTGGTTTTTTTTACGTGGACTTACTCATTTGTCCATGAATGTCAGCGAAGAAATATCAGTAAATATACTATAGCCTAATACAATCACCAAGCATATGCTTTATAGCAAGCTGAATTGAATCGTGAAAAACTACGTAAATTTGAAGTCAAATGATAACCTAAAAAACATCTGATTTGCATAATTGAATTAAATATAACTCTTGTAGGTTGGGCAACATAAACGCCCAGTATATGCAAGTTTGTGGAACAGCTTATTCAGCACTGGTGATTATAAATCGCGGCTACATGAGACTTTACCTTCCTGTGCGGTTTGTTTCATGAGTTTCATCCGCGTAAACTTTTTTTTGTCTAGTAGCGAATTATATTTTCCCCACTTTTATAATTTTTTTACAATATCAATTATGGACAATGATTAGTACTCATGTTAATAAGCTGATTGAGTTTCACTCCCGGATTTAACAAGCATTTAATACTCAAGACTAGGAACATAGCTGATGATATTTGATGCATGGATTAATCAAAAATTATTGCCATTAATTGAGACTGAGTTAGATGTCAGAAATAAACATTCTGTCAAAGCTCAAAAACCAATAAAATTGTCTATAGTCACCCAATTTTTTCCCCCAGATTATGCAGCAACAGGGCAGTTGCTCGAAGAGCTAGTTAAACAATTAGGGGCGCGAGGGGTGAATGTTGAAGTCTTTACAAGTCAGCCAGGATATGCGTTTAGCTCCCATACAGCCCCAGCAGTTGAATGGGCTGATCAAACCAGAATTCAGCGATCGCGCACAGCCCAACTCTGGCCAGGAAGGATTCGTGGTAAAGCTGTTAATGGCGTTCTATATACCTTACGTGCTATACTCTATCTTCTAAAAGCTTGGCGTCGCCAGAACATATTACTAGTAACTACAGCTCCGCCATTTTTGCCGATTGTCGGATATCTGGCCTATATTTTCTTCCGATTGCCATATGTATGCATACTCTATGACCTATACCCTGACATTGCGATCGCACTAGGAGTAATTTCAAAGCATCACTGGCTAGTGCGTTTGTGGCGTGGGATCAATAAACAGGTTTGGTTAAAGGCTAAGGGAATTGTAGTCCTTAGCCCCGCTATGAAACAAGAAGTCGTAGACTATTGTCCAGAAGTAGCTAATAAAGTTTCTATAATTCACAGTTGGGCTAACCCAGAAGCGATCGTGCCGATCGCCAAGCAAGAAAACTGGTTTGCCTGGAAGTATAACCTAGTGAAAAAATTTACTGTCCTCTATTCTGGCAATATGGGTCGCTGTCATGACATCGACACCATATTGGACGCTGCTAAAGAACTGCAAGATGAGCCAATTCAGTTTGTCTGCATTGGTGGTGGTGCCAAACGCGAAGAATTAATCACGGAAGTCAATCGGTTAGGGCTGAAAAATTTTACTTTTCTACCTTACCAAGAGAAACAGGTTTTACCCTATTCCTTAACAGCTTGCGATCTCTCACTTGTGAGTGTGGATGCAACTACAGAGGGTTTAGTTGTTCCCAGCAAACTTTATTCAGCTTTAGCTTCTGGGCGACCAATAGCAGTAATTTGCTCCCAGACTTCATATCTCAAACAACTTATGGCTGAAGCCAACTGTGGTGGTACATTTGACAATGGAGATGGTCAAGGTCTAGCGCAATTTATTCGCTTTCTCAATCAAGATCCCAATATAGGAGAGCAGATGGGCAAAGCAGGTCGCCAGTATTTGCAATCGCACTTTACACCGAAAGTTATCTCTCAACAATACTTGGATGTTTTACAGCAGGCATTGTTCTCTGATGAGGTAATAACTATGCCTCAAAGCAATGTAAAGTAAAGTAAGCATATTGGAATTAATTGAATATTTTTGCCGGATTTTTTAGGAGTTGGGCTTCGATGGTCTTATTGATCTCAGTCCCTCCAAGATAGCCTTCCTTGCTCATAGGTTTTGTCTATACAGGAGGTGAAATTGCAGAAAAGGTGTGACCGAAATCGGAAACGTTCCAAACGACGGGCCATTTACTGTCCAATTCATCGCTGCTATATGGATAGCGTCAGTCAGAAATATAAAATGTTTGCTGACCAAGCAGGTCAATTACA
>CAZZZY010000502.1:0-5169 GCA_964658545.1 uncultured Acetobacteraceae bacterium
TTAAAATTCATGACATTACTTGTAGTAGCCACAGGAAATCCAGGTAAGTTGCGGGAAATGCAAGCTTACCTGGAAAATTCTGGTTGGGAATTAACCCTCAAACCCGAAGAATTAGAAATTGAAGAGACGGGCGAAACCTTTGCCGCCAACGCTTGTCTGAAAGCGTCACAAATAGCTCAAGCTACAGGAAACTGGGCAATTGCTGATGATTCTGGCTTGCAAGTAGATGCCCTAAATGGCGCACCCGGAGTTTATTCGGCACGTTACGCCAAAACTGATTCAGAACGGATTGCTAGGCTATTGAAAGAATTAGGTAACGAGGTAAATCGGCAAGCTCAGTTTGTTTGTGCAGTAGCGATCGCTCGTCCTGATGGTGCGATCGCATTACAATCTGAAGGTATTTGTCGTGGTGAAATTCTTCATACACCGCGTGGTGATGGTGGTTTTGGCTATGACCCAATTTTTTATGTGCAAGAGTTGCAATTGACCTTTGCGGAGATGACACGGGAGTTAAAGGGGTCAATTAGTCATCGAGGTAAGGCTTTTACAGCTTTACTTCCGCAACTGGAGAGAGTTATGAATTAGGAGTTAGGAGTTAGGATTTGTGAATTCTGCTAAATCTTCATTCATTTAGTCCTGACTCACAACTCATAACTCTTAACTCATAACTTTTTTAAACTGCTTCTGTGTTCTTTTCCCCGGTGCGAATCCGAATCACTTGCTCAACAGACGAGATGAAAATTTTGCCATCGCCGATTTCACCAGTGCGAGCAGCCGCAATAATTTTCTCCACTACCATATCAACCTGATTGTCGTCAACTACTATTTCCACTTTGAGTTTTTGCAAAAACTCAACGGTGTACTCAGAACCGCGATACCGCTCAGTTTGGCCTTTCTGCCGTCCGAACCCCCGAACTTCAGAAACAGTCATGCCGACAATACCAGCATTAACCAAGGCAATTTTTACCTCATCTAGCTTAAATGGGCGGATAATTGCTTCTACTTTTTTCATCTTCTTGACTCCTGACTTCTACTAGCTTCGTTTATATATCTAACCAGATCCGCTGTCTGAAGCTGTAACCAGCAGTGCTTTTCCTAAAAAATATGTAATAATTACAACTTTTCTAAAGTGTAGATGCTTTGCCTGAAAGTTTGGGACATGAGAAGTAGCAAGGTTTTATTAATTGGATGATCTTTGAGGTTCTACCAGAAAAAAGTTGCTGTCGAGCTAGCATTTTATGTAGCTTTTATAACCTAATAATAAATAAATTCCGCTATTTAGCAGATATGCTCAGATATTTGAGAGAGTGATTGCAGAGAAATTGCTCGGTAGCCTACTGCTGTGTGTGGGAGTATCAACTAACGTTTCTGATGTTCAAACAAGGGACGCACTACGAAATATCCAGTACTAAAGGCAGTAAGCATGATTAACAAGATGGTGATAATTAACCACCAGCCACTGAGTCCTTTGACATCTGACTCAGTAGTGGAATAATAACTTACTTGTTGCTCTTCTATAAAAACTGGTTCTGTTATCGGGAAATTGATATCCATTACAGGTGTAGAAAAGTTTTGGCGGTGGCTTTTTTCGGGTGGGGCTTTGGGGACACTAGGTGGACGTGGATGAGAAGCCTGCTGACGTGGAGGCGCTTGGGTTACTGGCTGTTTGGCGGCGTTTTTCACGTCGCTAGAAGCTTGAGTAGCTTGGTGATAACTAGGTGTAGTATGGGAATCCACAAAATTTTGCAAATGAGAAAAAGACTCAACTACTTTGGTAATTTCTTGGCGTAGTAATTGATTTTCTTGTGCTAGTTGCTGATTTTGGGTGGTGAGTGCATTTAGCCTCGCCTGTGCTGCTTGCAACTCTGTTGATAATTCCCTGTATACAGATAATGGTACAGAGGGAGGGTAGGCTTGAGTAGTCGGTGTTGGCGAATTCCTGTGAACAGAACCTATGGTTGTTCGCATCGGGGCCTTGGTATTAAAAATCAAGATAAGTAGATTGTACAGAGATGCTAACAAAGATAGTCAGCCCTGAAACTATGCCCAAGAATAATAGAAAAATGGCAAAAGGGCAAAGATTTATTATGAGGGATTGGGCATGGGGCATTGTTATTCTTCTCCTACCCCTTTGCCCCTCATCTCCCTCATCCAATCCCCTTGATAACCAAAGGTTAATTTCGTAACAATGGAAAGAAATGTCCTACAGGACCTTGCCCTTCGCCAATATCTAGGGCGTAAGTGAGTGCAGTAGTTACATACTCCTTTGCCTGTTGCACTGATGACCACAAGTTTTTTCCCTTAGCTAGATTAGCAGCGATCGCAGCCGATAGTGTACAACCAGTGCCGTGAGTATTTTTTGTCTCTACTTGCTTTGTGGTCAAAACTTCCAACGTGTTCCCATCAAACCAGATATCAACACCACGTAAATCTCCCTGCATACCTCCACCCTTGACTAAAACAGCCTTCGTCCGTAAAGTCTGGTGAATAATTTCAGCAGCGGCTTGCATATCCTCCAAGGAATTAATTTGTAACCTGCTCAAAATCTCAGCTTCGTAGCGATTCGGGGTGATTATAACTGCCTTGGGAATCAGGGTACGGCATAGAGTCTTCACCGCATCATCATCAATTAATTGTGCCCCTGTACGTGACACCATTACTGGATCAACTACTAGATTCTCGATTTGTAAAGCTTCCACCTGCTGGGCAACAGCAAAGATAATTTCCTGATTGAGTAACATTCCTGTTTTGGCAGCTTGTACACCAATATCTTCAACTACTGCCTGCATTTGCGCTACAACAGCCTCTCTTGGCATGGCATCAACCCTCTTCACTCCTAGAGTGTTTTGTGCCGTGACGCAGGTTATAGCGCTAGTCCCGTGGACACAGTGAAAAGCAAAGGTGCGTAAATCAGCTTGAATTCCTGCACCGCCACCGCTATCTGAACCAGCAATAGTTAAAGCAACAGGTATTCTGGAGTTTATTTCAGTGTTCATATGGTAATGATATCATCACAGACTTTGGTGGTATAAGTACTAGCAACAACCTTCGGCTGCGGTAATTGCCAAAGTAGACCTTACAATTGATTGGGACTGGCTTAACTGCGAGAAATCTGCAATTAACTCAAAATGGCAACAATTTAGAAATCACTTTTTAAAATGTGGCTAATACCAAAGTTACTCTGCAAAACTTTCAGTTAGAAAATCTGGATAACTTACCCGCATCGACAACCAACCCTGCCATCGGTAATATCTTATGTGACGGACAAGCTATTGTTACTGACAGCTTTGATACGATTAATACCAACACAACTCTAACTAGCATCTTCAACAGAAACAGCGTCACCTTCCTCAATGACTTGAACAATAACGTTGTTGATTTCGACAATTCTAACGATGTGATTAATGGTCAAGGGGGTAATGACACCCATTGATGGGAAAAGTGGTGACGACCTGCTGCGGGGCTTTACTGGCAATGATCTTCTCATTGATGGGAAGGCAATGATACTAGTTTGGATGGGGATGGTAATGATACTCTTGTGGGTGGAGAAGACAATAAATTAAATAGATTACACACGTAGGGGCACAAATATTTTAGGCCCCTACAATTTTGCAATTTAATGGCAAAAGTATTGTATGTGGGAACTTCTTGTTCTGGGTTATGGTCATTTTATGTCACCTGGAACAGTCACGGAGGTTGCCATTGTAACCAATTAAATTTAGGCGTAGCCTAACCCAGGCATCGTAGCTCTATGTCCAATTTAACTTACCTTAGCTCTTCGATAGACCACCGTTCATATCTAAAGGTGCGTATAGTTACGTTATTCGTTACCGACTTTTTCTCAATTGTCTTTATATATACAAGGATTAAAATTTCTTAGTCAGATTAACGCAGACTTCAAACAGTTTCAAATCACTAAAACGGATGTTTGCTCATGGAAAAATTTCACTGTAATTGACCAAATATTAGCATAATTCTTTGTATATACCCTAAAAGTTCATGAAAGCTATATGAAACAGTACCTTACCCACTTTTGCAACCAAAATCCTATATACTAGGTTAGACTTTGATAAATTTGAGCGTTTTGTTAATTGCAACACCAAAAACTATTAATTTTTAGATGAAATACTAGCGTATCTTATAGTCTATAGTTTTTAAGGTTTAGTCAAAACTATATCCAGTATTATCAAAAAACTGCAAACTTCATGTGGTGCAAAAATCAATCGGGGAGTGAAAACATGAATTTACGTAGAGATGCATTGCAAATCCTCAAAGAAACTAGCCGAACTTTTTATATTCCAATTAGTCTTTTACCGCCAGGATTGCAAGAAGCAGTGGGATCAGCATATTTGTGTATGCGTGCTATTGATGAAATTGAAGATCATCCTGAACTAGATAATGTTACTAAAGCAAAGCTGTTAAGAACAATTAGTCTGACATTACAGGCAGGGGTTGATGGCTTTGCGGTAGATGCTTTCTTTGCAGGATTTAGTGGGTATGAGAATACCTTAGAAGAAGTCACTGTAAGGATTAGAGAATGGTTGCTACTAGCACCAGAGACCATTGCACCTCGAATTTGGGATGCGACTGCTGCAATGGCAGACCGGATGGCTTATTGGGCAGAAAGAAACTGGAAAATTTACACAGAATCTGATTTGGATCGTTATACCTTTGGGGTTGCAGGTGCAGTGGGATTATTACTTTCGGACTTATGGACTTGGTACGATGGAACGCAAACGAACCGTACCCAAGCAATTGGGTTTGGTCGGAGTTTGCAAGCAGTTAATATCCTGCGTAACCATACTGAAGATTTAGGGCGTGGAGTAGATTTTTTCCCAGAGGGTTGGAGTGCAGCAGATATGCAAGAGTATGCGCGGCGCAACCTAACCCTGGCGGAAGCTTATACCAACAATCTTCCTACCGGTCCAGCCTTAGATTTTTGCCAAATTCCCTTAACTTTGGCTAATGGGACTCTTGATGCCCTTGCTAATGGTAAAGAGAAACTCAGCCGCAGTGATGTTTTTGCACTTATCGAACAGCTGATTAGTGTGAATATGAAAGCTAGCTAATAGTTTTTTTAAGGACTAATGGAGCCAATTGTAAATTGTCTCCAAATTTTGGCATCTAAAATTCTACAGAGATTTTTTGCAAGGGAGCCAGTGCGATCTT
>CAZZZY010000503.1:0-2941 GCA_964658545.1 uncultured Acetobacteraceae bacterium
GCCCAATTCCCCAATTCCCAATTCCCCATAACCAATGACAAATAATTTACAAATCCAATTGAGTTGGGAAGAACCAGCCACGGGAGAACGGCGAGAACCAAGGTTGAATATGCCGATCGCTTTTGGTCGAGAATTCCCTCGCTTACCTGCCGAACTTGGGGGAGTGCGCGTTTCTCGGATGCTGCTTAACAGTAACGAAGTTTCTCGCTACCATGCCCTAATTGACTGGGAACAAGACCATTTAGTGGTGATTGACCAAGGTAGCGTTAACGGTGTGTATGTCAATGGTCAACCACAAACGCGCAGTATTTTGGCTCATGGCGATACATTGCAAATTGGGCCATATCTAATCACAGTCACATTTGCTGTTAACGTACCCGCACCAGATACCAGCCCCCCTTCCACGATTCAGTTTAACCCAAATACCAATCTTCCAGACCCCAGGTTGCCTGTAGCCCAGCCGCTAACGCCCTTGGCAAGTAATTTCCCGCCACTAGCTTTTCAGGCGGAGAATGTCGCTGTGCAAGCCCTTCATGCTACGGGTCTGTCAGTAGATGAATCTGATTATCTAGCGATCGGTGCAGGGCTGGGTAGCTTTGTTTGGGCTGATTTGCTGCGAATTAGTGGTGTGCGTCCTGACAAGATTGTAGCTTTGGGATTAGAAGGAGAACCTTATGCTCGTTACAAGCGCCTTTGTTTGAATTCGCAAATTCCCTTATATGAAAGACTGCGATCTAATTCTGACTCTTGTCCTGATAATATTTGGGGTTGGCCTAGTTATGCCTTGCGTGAGGCTTGGCGCGATTGCACCAAGGGACAAATAAACTCAGCATTCAAATATTTGTGGCAAGTGTTTGCTGAACCAACATTTGCGGAAACTTATACACCCCGTGCGGGTAATGTCTTTGATTCCATAGACCGGGAGGCGAAGCGCATTGGTTGGAATCAAATTTATCGCTATGGGCGAGTTAGGGCAATTCGCAAAACTGATGATGGTAGATATTGCATAGCCTATTCTCGCGCCCCAGGAAATTATGCTTTTTTAGTTAGTCGTTATTTACATTTAGCTACTGGATATCCAGCAATTCAGTTTCTTCCAGATTTGCAAGCTTATAGAGAAAAATATCAAGATTTTAAATCTGTCGTCAATGCTTATGAAGCACACGATCATGTTTATGAGCAACTAGAGCAACAAGGTGGTACGGTGTTGATTCGTGGCCGGGGAATTGTGGCTTCGCGGATTATTCAGCGTATTTATGAAGCCAGAAAGCGAAATCGGAATATAGCAGTTTTGCATTTAATGCGATCGCCTAAACCCCAAGGTAACAAATTTCAAAATACCCAGCGTCTAGTCAAAAATCATTCCGAATTTCAACCCTTTAACTGGCCGAAAGCCTGTTGGGGCGGCGAACTCCGGGCAATGTTAGAAAAAGCCACCCCCGATGAACGCAAGCGTTTACTAGCAGACTGGGGTGGAACAACCACCGCCGATCGCCACGACTGGCAGCAAATTACTGCCCAAGGCATCAGCGAAGGCTGGTATCAAATTACCTTCGGAGAGGTTTTGGATGTGGAACGAGATCCCCAAAACCGGACTATTACCCATATCCGAGAACAAAGCTTTGGAGAAATGAAATTGCTAGCTGACTTTATTGTTGATGCTACTGGACTGGATGCCAAGGTAGATGCCAATCCCCTCATATCAGATTTGGTGAAAAATTACAATCTTCCAGTGAATCACTTGGGGCGATTGACTGTAGCAAACAATTTTGAATTAGTAGAAATGCGTAGTGGTAAAGGTCAAATGTATGCTGCTGGGGCTATTACTTTAGGTGGGCCTTATGCCGCAGTTGATAGTTTCTTGGGCTTGCAATATGCTGCATTAGTCGCCGTTGATGGACTCGCCGCAGTCCGTGCGCCTGGAGTCCATCGTTTGAATACTATAAATTCCTTTAGGCAGTGGTTGAAGTGGGTGTTAAATCAGTCACCTTAGATTACTCGATTATTTATACTTAAGTCGAAGTTAAGAACGTCGTACATTTAAGCAACACCATTCCTTTCGTTTCCACAAGGTAGCGACGACCCAACCATTTTCTTCTAAAGCGTCAGCAACAGCTTTAGATTGTTCTAGTAAAATACCACTGAAGATCGCCCAAGTGTCAGGTTTAGCGATCGCACTCATTTCTGGAACCAACTCAATAATCACATGAGCCAAAATATTGCATACAATCCCGTCCACTGGTTTCTCAACCAGTTTTGTCAAAACATCTACACTTCCCTGTGCAGATAGTAAACGTTCTGTACTAATATCGTTCAGGGCAGCATTACTGATAGTTGATTGCACCGCTAAAGGGTCAGTATCTACTGCATAGACTTTCTCTGCTCCCAGTAGCAGCGCCCCAATGGAAAGGATACCAGAGCCACAGCCAATATCCGCAATTACCAGATGTTCATGTTTGCCACTAGTCCCCACAAAGGACTGAGGAACGCCACTTAGACGCATTTCCAGGGATTCCAAACATAGTTGAGTGGTGGCATGGTTGCCCGTACCAAATGCTACACCAGGGTCAAGACGAATTACCAACCGTTCCGTTGTTTCTGGTAATGGTAGCCAAGCGGGGTTAATTAGGAAGCGATCGCCTATTTCCTGGGGATGCCAATATTGTTTCCAGCTAGTCGCCCAGTCTTCCTCATCAATTAACTGCCATTGCAGAGAGGGGGATGAAACTCCTACACAGAGGGCATCTTGACGCAGCCACAGCGATAGGGCTGCCAAATCTAGTAGCTGTGTTTGAATGGTCGATAAATAAGCCCTGACTAAAGATAAATTTCCTTTATTTTCACTTGCTGTCCCACGACAACCAAAATCTTCCAGTCGCCAAAAGATTGAATCTTCTAGGTCTGGCTCACATAAAATCTGTAATTCCCACCAGGTGTTTGC
>CAZZZY010000503.1:2951-5163 GCA_964658545.1 uncultured Acetobacteraceae bacterium
TTCTTTTGCCTTTTTACTTTTGCCTTTATAGAGTTACTGTATATGCATCCCGAATACCAGGGACTTTTATAATCTCATCCAAAATGCCTTCTGGTAAAGGGTCATCTATACTCAGAGCCATTACCGCATCACCACGGACGATTTTACGACCTACTTGCATACTGGCAATATTCACATTAAAACTGCCAAGTAGGGAACCAAGTTTGCCGATAATCCCCGGCATATCGCGGTGTAGGGTAAACAGCATATATTTGCTGGGTGGGACGTTAATGGGGAAACCATCAACATCAGTTAGATGGATTTCCCGCTCACCCAGCAAAGCACCTGTGACAGAATGAGTCCCTAAAGTACCCGTGGCTTCTAGATGAAGTGTGCCGGCATAGTCCCTGATGGAAGCATCGCGGGTTTCAATCACCCTAATTCCGCGTTCTTTAGCTTCTATGCTGGCATTTACGTAATTTACCCGTTCCCGCAAAGCCTGGTAAAGTAATCCTTTTAGGGCAGCTACGATCAAAGGCTGACTTTTGTTAGTCGCAAGTTCGCCTTGCAGTCGAATATTGAGTACTTCCACCCGTCCGCCAGCTAGCTGTCCTACCAGATTACCTAGAGTTTCTGCTAGTTGCATATAGGGTTTAAGTTCTTCCAACACGTCAGGGCCGAGTCCGGGAATGTTGACGGCGGAACGGGCTGGTAGTCCTAAAAGGACATCCCGAATTTGTTCGGCAACATCAATGGCCACATTCACTTGAGCTTCGGCGGTAGAGGCTCCCAAATGGGGAGTGAGGATCACTTCTTTACCTAGCGATCGCAACTCCGATTCACCCAGTGGTTCCGACTCAAACACATCCAAGGCTGCACCCCCGATTTTACCAGCTTTTAGAGCTGCTGCTAAAGCTACTTCATCAATGATTCCACCACGAGCGCAGTTGATAATCCGGGCTGTGGGTTTCATTTTTGCCAGGGTTGTGGCATTGATTAAGTGGGTGGTCTCTGGGGTTTTCGGGATGTGTAAGGTAATATAGTCTGCTTGCTGGAAGAGTAAATCTAGCTCCACCAACTGACATCCAAGTTGTTCTGCTCGTTCTGTAGAAATAAAAGGGTCATAAGCTAAGAGTTTCATTCCCATTGTTTTAGCTACAGAGGCAACATGGGAGCCAATTTTACCCAAACCAACAACGCCGAGAGTTTTTTTGTAGACTTCCGCGCCGACAAAGCTATTGCGATCCCACGCACCGCGTTTTACCGAAGCATTAGCATCGGGGATGTGGCGAGACAAAGCCAAAATCATCGCTAGGGCGTGTTCTGCGGCGGCAATTGTATTTCCCTCGGGAGAATTGACTACCACAATTCCCCGGCGTGTGGCTGCGGGAACATCCACATTATCCACACCCACACCAGCACGACCGATGATTTTTAGCTGGGTGCCGGCTTCAATGATTTCTTGAGTGACGCGTGTGCCAGAGCGAATCATCAACGCGTCATACTCACCAATAATTTCGATCAGTTCGGCTGGTTTTAGACCGAGTTTGACATCAACGGTAGCAACTTGCGAAAGAATGTCAATTCCAGCTTGGTCAATAGAATCTGAAACAAGAACCTTAGACATGATTATTTCATTTAAAGCTACAGGTTTTGCTGTACAAGACTTTTTAGTTTAGTCTTTATCTGTCGCAATTCGGCAAAAATTATTCGTTTCAATATCAACTTAACTTCTACTTACGCTCCGTGCTGATGGTATCAAAGCGTGAGTTGTTATCGGTGGGTACTTGCCTCCTAAGTATTGGAATATGAGTGGCTGTTTGCACCACCCTGTAGCTAAATATAAAGTAATATGCTTGGGTTAAGCGTTTTTTTCTTCTCTTTTCTTTTGTGTACTCTGCGTCTACGTTAAAAAACTGACTTTAACAAAGAGTTTTAGCCTTAACCCAAGGGTATTGAAATATAAAGCAGTGAAGTACTCCAACCTGGAACGCCTATGTTGGCGCTTCCAACATCATTAAACCCGAACTGTATTGCCATATAGCTAATTGCAACGGCTAGGGTAGCGTGTGACGGGAGGCATCAACTAGCGGTTATTAATCTTGTGTTTAAGTTTTAGCATCAATCTGCTTTAGAGGATGTTTGAAAAGTCATGATTGATGTATCAAATGTTATTATCCCACCCTAACCCTCCCCGATATAAAGGTGAGGGAACCGGATTTTTTTATTGTTT
>CAZZZY010000504.1:0-5146 GCA_964658545.1 uncultured Acetobacteraceae bacterium
AGAGAAGCGTCTACGTTAAAAAATTGACTTTGGTAACAGAGTTTTAGCCTTAACTAAACCGTATTGGTCTAAAATACGGTACTTTTATACTACTGTAAAACTATCGATTTATCGTATAATGCTTCCTAGATGCGATCGCTTCCTTTGGGATGTAGCCATTAAGTGCAAGCAACAGACCAAAAGAAACGGACAAGTGCAAACACCGCCCTATGAATCAAACTATGGAGAATTCAGATGAGTAACAAACACATTGAAGTCAAACAGGTAGCCGGTTTCATTGGTGCCGAAATCAATGGCGTAGACCTTTCGCGTCCTTTGCACGATGATGCAGTCAAAGAAATTCGTCAAGCACTATTAAAGTGGAAAGTCGTGTTCTTTCGCGGTCAGAACATCGATCATGCTGCCCAAGTTGCATTCACAGCTCGTTTCGGCGAAGTGACCTACGCCCATCCCCACGAAGATGAACCGATAGAAGGCTTCTCAGAAATCCTGCCAATTGACCGCAGCCGCTACGAAAAGCGCAATGGTCTACGGCGTTCCAGCTACGAGAGTCGCTGGCATACCGATGTGACAGCAGTTGTCAACCCGCCAGCGGCATCAATTTTGCGTGCGGTTAACGTTCCCAGCTTCGGTGGTGACACACAGTGGACTAATTTGGTCGCAGCCTACGAGGGTCTATCAGCACCCCTGCGGGCACTAGCAGACGGATTGAAAGCCGAACATCGCTTCAATGCACGTTTGAATCTGCCCAGCAATAGCAAGATCGCCCAGCGCATCGCAGCCAATCCACTGGTTTCAATCCACCCAGTAGTACGCGTTCATCCTGAAACAGGTGAACATGCATTGTATGTGAATCCTGGCTTCACTTCGCACATTCTTGACGTGTCACGACAAGAAAGTGACCTGCTGCTTGAGTTGTTCTTCAACCAGATTACCAAGCCCGCCTACACTACCCGCTTCCGTTGGAACAATGGTGATATTGCTTTCTGGGACAACCGCGCCACCTCGCATTTGGCCCCTCAAGATATAGATCACCTGGAAGTCGAGCGCGTCCTTTATCGCACCACCATCACTGGTGATGTTCCAGTTGGACCAGATGGTTTCCGATCGCAAGTGGTTGAAGGTGAAGCGTTCAATAGCGAATTACCAACCATCTTGAAGAACAAAGCCGAGAAGTTGGAAGCAGAACCAGTACTTTCGTAAGTCTACACAAGGCTTTACCTGCCTGCACGGGTTAAAAACAAGGGGCAAAATCCCCTTGTTCATGTTTTTTAGTCTGAGGAGGTGGACGATAGTTTGTGTAGCCGCGAATGACCTCCGCCCTTTTTTGCTCTCGGATAACCAGAATTAACCTGGATTACACTGTTATATTTATGATGAATTTTACCAAAACCTTGATAATATTAATAGCGATCGCCTTCCACTCTGAAATCTCAAATGTCGGAGAATGTCTCGGTTAAAAGTATCAGTTTATTAAATAAAATTAATGTCTGAACAAAAGCCCATAAATCCTTGGAACTACAAACCTTGGTGGTGTCAGCCCTGGTCTATAGTTCTCACAGGTGTAACACTAATTAGTGGTAGCTGGTTACTATTTAAAACTATCTGGCTAACAGTTATCGTCTCTATCCCTGTAGTGACGTGGATGGGTTTTTTTGTGTTGTTTTGGCCACAACTAATGATTCGTAGTGGAATTTTAGAGTCATATAAAGACTAATTCGAGCTTGATGTGTTACTGGAAATTGCTCCAGGGAGAAAAAATGGTTTCACCGTGTTAAGAGATTTAGCAGCCTGGTGAGGGACAGGTATGCAAACAGACCTAACCCCCTAACCCCCTTCCCGATGCGGGAAGGGGGAAAAATTCAAAGTCTCTCTTCTTTAAGGAGAGAGGTCAAAATTGTACTTCACGCTTGTCGAGAACCGCTATAAACTTTGCAGACTACTTAGTGCTTACTGGTAGTCAGATCCCCGACTTCTTAAAAAAGTCGGGGATCTCGTAGGCTCTGGTAGTGAACAGACGGTAAGGAGAAGTTCTGAGGGTTGAAATCTAACTGTCGGAATATACTTATATTTGTACAAAGTAATAGTATCAAAAACATCAAAATTTGATAGTAACTCTGATAGTATAATAAGTTTTGATAATTTTTAGTTGATCTTGCTCGTTTTCAACCTGGCTTTGGGCAAAAGACCTTGTAAGCATCTACATACCAGGGAATTTGCACAGTGAAAGTTAGAGTGATATGAACAACAGAGCCAACCAAAGGCATGAACTACATCATGCAATACAATATTTCTGTATATTCAACCGAATGTTGATTTTCGTTGCAGAGATGTTTATGTCACCCAGCTTTGATGCTGGAGAATTAACCCTGCGGTTGTTGCAAAACCTCCAGCGTACCAGACTTTCCTGGCTAAGGCTCAGACACTCATCTGTGAAAACCCAAGTTGCTCCTCTACCTGAAAATGAAGCAGAAAGGCTCAAAGCATTGGCAGATTACAATATTCTGGATACCTTACCAGAACAAGCATTTGATGATCTAACTGCTCTGGCTGCCTACATTTGTAAGACTCCAATCGCTTTAATTAGCTTAGTGGATGCCGATCGCCAATGGTTTAAATCTAAGGTTGGACTAAAAGTTAGGGAAACATCCAGAGAGTCGGCTTTTTGCTCCCATACCATTCTTCAACCAGAGGATATATTAGTCGTTCCCAACGCCATGAAGGACGATCGCTTTGCTAACAATCCCCTAGTCAAAGGTAATCCCAAAATTCGTTTTTATGCTGGTGCGCCACTAGTTACGCCCAATGGTTTGGCCATCGGAACATTATGTGTCATGGATACAATTCCTCGTCAGCTAAGTTACCAACAGTTAGATGCACTGCGCCGCCTAACTCGCCAGGTGATCGCTCAGATGGAACTCATTCAGGAAATTCGCAATCGTAAACAATCAGAGATGGAAGGAAGGCAGTTATCGTTGACCGATGAACTAACAGGTTTGCATAACCGACGTGGCTTCTTCGTGATGGCTAAACAAAAGTTAAAAACTGCTCACCGCCTGAAATTGTTGTGCTGGGTTATCTTCATTGATTTAGATGGATTAAAACAGATTAACGACACCCTTGGTCATGATATGGGAGATGCCTTGATTGTTGATGCTGGTCGATTACTCAAGCAAAGTTTTCGGAACTCGGATATTGTTGCCCGCTTGGGTGGAGATGAGTTCATTGTTTTCATCTCCAGCTACTTTAAGGATGCTGATAGCATCCAGGCGTATCTGCAAGTAAATATTGCCAACTTTAATCAGCAGCAAAACCGTAGCTATGAACTTTCGATGAGTATGGGGATACAGCGTTACTCACCAGAAAGCAATATGTCACTAGAACAACTAATCGCTAAGTCTGACGAATTAATGTACGCTCACAAGCGTCTCAAGCGGCAATCTCTTGCATGAAGGGGACGGGAAAACTCGGTGTCCTATCTGGGGATTAGCTATCGAGATTCGTTATGGAACAGCAGGTATTAGGGTATTAAGTAGCTGGTTGCAATTATAAGAGAGAATTTTCAGATTCAGCTTAAATAGATAGGCACAATTAAACACAACGATGTGATCTAAAGATGAATTAGGCTAAAACTATATCCTCGCTTGTTTCATACTTATTATTTACTCCATTATCTCAACAAAAAATATTTACGCCCGACTTTTAACTGTCTAATTATGGTTCTTGTGTTACTTTTATCGAGAATTAATTTACTACCTGGCTGCCATGACTGCGGGGGTCATCTTGACTAGCCGTCGGTGCTACTGGGGCTGAAAATTTGGAAACTTTGCCGCTAGCTTGGGCATAGGGGAGAGACGAACCAATAACCAAAGCTTCTAAGTTGCTAGCCATAATCGGGCGGGGTTGATCGCCAATCGCTTGGGCTATGGTTTCCCCTTGCTGACTTAAAAATACAAAATGGGGAATCCCATCTACCCGATATTTCAACATCTCTGGTAGCCACTTGGTATTATCTACATTCAGCATGACAAAATTCATCTTGTCAGCATACTCTGTTTCTAGTTGAGTGATATCTGGTGCCATTTTCTGGCAAACAGCACACCAATCAGCATAAAACTCTACTAAAGATGGTTTGCCGTTGCTGACAGCTACTTCTAGCGGTGTGGACGAATCGCTTAACTTGGCTAGGGTTGCCGAGGTTGTTTCAGTTCGCAATCCTAAGACAAGGGCAACACTAAGAGCGATCGCTACCATTACAATCAAGAAGTTTCTCAAACGTTTCCCTAATGGGGATTCAGACTTATCGGGAGAATTAACAGGTGAATCAGTACTCATAACAGAATTATTAAAACTTATTAAGCAATTTCTTCTTCAGTTTAGCTGACTTCAGCCGCTCTTTAATACGTAATTCGATACTCAAAATGGGTATTACAAATAAAGACTGTAGATGAAATAGGTTTTCCAAGATGATTTTAACCTTTAGAAATACTAGTGCTGTGTGTGCCCTATTTTTATTAGTCAGTGTTAGCAGCTTTCACAAGTCAGCCATAGCTACTATAAACAACCAGTCCCAACTAATAGCACAAAGCCAGGGTAGAAGCCAGCCACACTCAGTTTTTAAATCTATTTTGCCCAAATTAAAGCAAAAGACTCAGATTAGGATTCTGTTGCCGAAGTTTATTCCTGAATCGGATGGGGAAAATCCAATTTACGCAAATATAGAAACTGCTACACCAAAAAACTACGAGATTTTACTGGCTTTCAGTCCCGACTGTAATGGTGCCTCTGCTTGTCGCTTGGGTGTGCTTTCTGCTGAAGCCGTAACCCACAAAACACCGCGTCTGACTGGAAAACGTGCATCATTAGCGAAGGGAATAACTGGCTATTTTGTAGATTTTTCTTGTGGAGCTGGTTGCTCAGATGCTACCTTGACTTGGAGACAACAGGGTGTACAATATGTTTTTGGAATAAAAGCAGGCGATCGCGCTTCTTTGGTCAAAATGGCTAATTCTGCAATTAATCCCTAGTACTGTGTCAAGCTAGTTTTGAGGATTTGTAGTCAGCACTTTAGTGCTTAAATATAAGGACTAAAGTCCTTACTACGAACCTGCTTACCCATCAATTATTTCTTGACAGACTACTAGCT
>CAZZZY010000505.1:0-5135 GCA_964658545.1 uncultured Acetobacteraceae bacterium
GCGAATTGCGAATTGATTTAATGTTGGTGTCTCCCCTTTTTAGGCGGGTTGGGGGATCTCACCTGTGTAAATGTTATCAGTAATACCATCATCCTGTCGTTAATGAGCAACACTAATAGCGATCGCTCAGTAAGCATCCCAAATGTGCCATTCCCTTAATAGCCCCTAACCCCTTCTCCCATATATGGGAGAGGGATTGGGGTGAGGGAAAAGAGTTAAGCAAAATTGGGATGCTCCCGATCACTCCAATAGTACCATCCGGGAAAGTCCGCTCAGAACAGTGTTTTGGTTTTAAATTAAGAAATAGGTTATGGATTAAACTATCACCAAATTATCAATTTTAAATTGCCACCAGAGATACACGCGGATATACGCTGAGAATGTTTGGATAATTAATGACCCATGATTCCTGAATAGTCAATGCAAAATCCAAAATTGTCTGACTAGGGAAGAGTTTTTCCAATATCCAATCCCCAGTCCCCACTCCCTAAACTAAAAATTCAAGTTCCAAATTTTAAAGATGCAACCTACAGATCCGAATAAATTTACTGATAAAGCCTGGGAAGCGATTGTTAAATCTCAGGATATAGTTCGTGCTTATCAACAACAGCAACTAGATGTTGAACATTTAATTATTGCCCTGTTAGAAGAACCCACCAGTCTAGCAATACGTATCCTGGCTCGATCTGAGGTCGATCCTATCCGCTTTCAACAGCAGCTAGAAGCCTTTATCCAACGTCAGCCCAAAGTTGGTAAAAGCGATCAGCTTTATCTTAGCCGTAGTTTAGATGTTTTACTAGACCGAGCCGAAGAAGCTAGAGTCAGGATGAAAGACTCCTATATTTCTGTGGAACACATACTTTTGGCCTTTGCTGAAGACGATCGCATTGGCCGAAGGATACTCAAAAGCTTTAACACAGATACAGCTAAACTAGAAACTACTATCAAAGCCATTCGCGGTAGCCAAAAGGTGACTGATCAAACCCCAGAATCCCGTTATGAAGCCTTACAAAAATTTGGGAGAGATTTGACAGAACAGGCAAAAGCTGGAAAACTCGACCCGGTAATTGGGCGGGATGACGAAATTCGGCGGGTAATTCAAGTATTGTCTCGTCGGAGCAAAAATAACCCCGTATTGATTGGTGAACCTGGGGTAGGTAAAACTGCGATCGCTGAAGCTTTAGCACAACGGATGGTAAACGGTGACGTTCCCGAATCTCTGAAAAACCGCCAACTCATCTCTTTAGACATCGGTAGTTTAATTGCTGGGGCAAAATTGCGAGGAGAATTTGAAGAACGTCTAAAAGCTGTCCTCAAAGAAGTTACAGAATCTAACGGTCAAATTGTCCTGTTTATTGACGAACTACATACCGTAGTTGGTACTGGTTCCAACCAACAAGGGGCGATGGATGCGGGAAATCTGCTCAAACCAATGCTGGCGCGGGGAGAACTACGTTGTATTGGCGCAACTACCCTCGATGAGTTCCGCAAACACATTGAGAAAGATGCTGCCCTAGAACGCCGCTTTCAGCAAGTATTTGTCGATCAGCCAAGTGTGGAAAATACTATTTCCATTCTGCGGGGACTGAAAGAACGGTACGAAGTGCATCATAATGTCAAAATTTCTGATTCGGCGTTGGTAGCAGCAGCAACCCTGTCAGCGCGTTATATTAGCGATCGCTTTTTGCCAGATAAAGCCATTGATTTGGTGGATGAGGCCGCCGCCCAGTTGAAAATGGAGATTACCTCCAAACCAGCTGAATTGGAAACCATCGATCGCCGCCTCATGCAGTTAGAAATGGAAAAGCTGTCATTAGCTGGCGAAGAAAAGGGTACTCCCCAAACCAGAGAACGTTTGGAGCGAATTGAGCAAGAAATCGTCAATTTAACGGAAAAACAGCACATCTTTAACGAGCAATGGCAAGGTGAAAAGCAGGTATTGGAGGCGATCAGCGCCTTAAAGAAAGAAGAAGATGCGCTGCGAGTGCAAATTGAACAGGCGGAACGCGCTTATGATCTAAATAAAGCTGCCCAACTGAAGTATGGCAAATTGGAAGGAGTGCAACGCGATCGCGAAGCCAAAGAAGCGAACCTTTTAGAAATTCAAAACCAAGGTTCCACATTGCTGCGAGAACAAGTCACCGAATCTGATATTGCCGAAATCGTCGCCAAGTGGACAGGAATCCCCGTCAATCGCCTATTGGAATCAGAACGGCAAAAATTACTGCAACTAGAAAGTCATTTGCATGAACGAGTCATTGGGCAAGAAGAAGCTGTAGAAGCGGTAGCAGCAGCCATTCGCCGCGCCCGTGCGGGGATGAAAGATCCCTCCCGTCCCATTGGTTCATTTTTGTTCATGGGCCCCACAGGTGTGGGTAAAACGGAACTCGCCAGTGCTTTAGCTCAGTTTCTCTTTGATTCTGATGATGCCATCATCCGGCTTGATATGTCGGAATATATGGAAAAAAATTCTGTTATGCGAATAGTTGGTTCACCTCCAGGCTATGTAGACTCTGAAAGAGGAGGACAACTCACTGAGGCTGTTCGCCGCAGACCTTACTCAGTAATTTTGTTAGACGAAGTTGAAAAAGCTCACCCAGATGTGTTTAACATATTTCTGCAAATGTTGGATGATGGTCGCATTACTGACGGACTAGGGCGGACAGCTGATTTTCGCAACACTGTGATCGTTATGACCAGTAACATTGGTAGTGAATATATTTTGGATGTATCTGGTGATGATTCCAAATATGAAACCATGCGGGTTAGGGTAATGGAGGCGTTGCGATCGCATTTCCGCCCCGAATTTCTCAACCGCCTTGATGATATTATTCTCTTCCATGCCCTCAGCCGCACGGAAATGCGGCATATCATCCGTATTCAACTCAAGCGGGTAGAAAATCTCCTGCGCGAGCAGAAAATCTTCTTTGAGATATCGCAATCAGCTTGTGATCACCTTGTTGAATCAGGCTATGACCCCGTTTATGGTGCGCGTCCACTGAAACGAGCAATTCAGCGAGAAGTAGAAAACCCCCTCGCTACCAAGTTGTTGGAAAATACTTTTATCTCTGGAGACACGATTATCATTGACAAAAATGAAAATGGTCTGTCTTTTAGTAAAAAAGTGCCGGTGAAGGTTTCAGTACCACAGATTGCTACATAGTCGGTGAAGGTGATTTGAATTCATAGTTACACAGATTAAACCCACGGAGGTGGGTTTATTTTTTTATTCTCTACCAGATGCTGTGCGATCGCAGAAGCCGTAAAGCGATCGCTGTTAATTTAAGCTGCTTAAAACTGAGGCTTAATATACAAATCCCATAATTCTTTTAAGCGCTTTGCATCTGATTCAGAAACTTGCCCGATCTTAGCTAGCAACAAAGATTGTTCTAGACAATCCAATCGAGATAGACGCACAGTTGAAGCAACACGCAAACCACTTGCAGCCCAATCATTCAAAGGTACATCACTTTGTGTGCGGGGTTTAGCAGATGTGACTACTGCGGCTACTAGATCATTTCCATCTAACCACAAAACAAGTATTGGACGTTTTTTAGAACCTCCACCGCTAGTAAATGGAATATCTGCTACCCAAAATTCACCGGCTTGGATAGTCGTCATAAAGTCCTTCGTCTTCTGGTGCGTAGCCGTTTAAAAAAGCGTCATGGCTGCGGGTGCTTTTGGATTCTTCCGCTTTTTGCTGGATGGTGATTACCCAGCGTCCTGTAGTTACATTTTCCAGTATTGATTCTGGTAGATTCAATTTTTCCCCTGGTTTTAGTTCAATTTCATAAGTCAGAGTAGTCAATTCATTTTGCATAACTGCTTAGTTAGAATTTTCATAATGTTAGTGTAATTCAATTTCGGGCGATCGCTTTTAATTTCAGTTACTATTTTTAGTGGAAATCCGAAGGCGATCGCTACATCTAAATTGTATTTTTCTCAAAGATGCTCTTTTTCAGTCGTTAGTTTCAGGAGCATAATCAATACAGATAATTAAACCATCTAGTAATTCTTGCATAACGGCTGTTGAAACTTTTCCTAAACACCGGACAAATCTCTCAGTTGTTACACTACGAAGCTGCAAAACATTCCCTGCTGAGTTGGAGTCTAAACCATTTTCATTAGTTTGCTGGATAGGAATCATGAAAAGGCGATTTTGGAATTTAGGTTGCCATGTTGCCACAGGAATAATAATCCGCATTGGTATGGAACTCAAGATATTAGAACTAATCACAACAGCAGGGCGAGTCTTCTGAATTTCTTGTCCTCTGGTTGGATCAAGTTGTACTAGCCAAATCTCACCTTTTTTGGGATTAGTCATTCTCAGTTTCCCAGTCTTCACCATCCAGAACGGCAAACTCTGTTAATTCTGGGTCATTCAAAAAATCTTCGGCTGTGGCGGCGATAAAAGGTTCTAGTATTTTGTGACGTTCTGCTACAGGTAGTCGGGCAATTTCTCGGAGAGATGGCCGTTTTCGCTGTTGGAGATTTGATGAGATATTAGAATCTGAATATTCAGTGTTTAACTGCTGGTGATTGACTGTTTTTTTTACAAGAAATTCAACAAAATCTAGGACTTCTTGTTGCTTGTCATTCGAGAGAATTCGGAGATTATCTAATACCGCTTGTTCAATATTGATTGTTTCTGACATTTGATTTCCGTTCCTCAAGATAGGTTAACTTTTTAATTTGTCATTCATGGGCATCGCTTTTAATTTCAGTTAGTATTTTCAGTGGAAGTTTGAAGGCGATCGCTAGATTAATCGCTACATTAGTTTAGTCTTTATAGAAGTTATTTAATTAAAGATTGAAAGCGTTCATCTTCCCGAATGCTATCAAAATCTGAGTCAGTTTTTGCCATATTTCGATATTCATCAGGATTCAGATTAATTGCTTGTTGTAGATTTTCTAGTGCTTGCTCAATATTACCTTGAAGCGCATAACAGCAAGCTTTGTTGTACCAAGCTTGCTGGTAATCTGGTTTAAATTTCAGTACTTGGTCGTAGGATGCGATCGCTTCTTCAAAACGTCCTAATTTGCCTAGCGTATTGCCCCGATTGTTCCAAGCTTGGTGGTCATCTGGTTTCAATTTCAGTGCTTGGTCGTAGGATGCGATCGCTTCTTCAAAGCGG
>CAZZZY010000506.1:0-5130 GCA_964658545.1 uncultured Acetobacteraceae bacterium
ACTTTGGCTCTAAAGGTAAACCTCCCAAGCCTCCCGAATCGCCTGAACCTACTCCCTCTGAGGAATTAGCCTCTTCTAATGGAAAGGGAAATGTGCAATCAGGAACAATTGTCAAGTCTCAGGGAGATGCCCCTGCTTAACTCCTGAAGAGTGATTGGGATGCGATCTATATTCGTCGAGGGATTGAAAGTGACTCTGATTATGGAGTGTATTAATACTCACCAAATTTAACGAATTATAACAATACTATTTTTGGTAACTTGGAATCAGCGATACACTAAGGAAAATTCCTTGAGGAAGCGTTGATGGTACGGTCAAATGGGGTTAAAACTGAAACGTCTGCACAGGAATTGCCTACAATTTCAGATGAAGATACAGTGACAATTGAAAATTCGCCGGAACCAGTGGAGGATGTCCAGGATATTGACGACATCTTGAACTCACTTAAAACTTTGCTGAGTAGCCTAGAAAAGCTCCAAAAAGTCCGGCAGGAAGTGGGCGACATTAAACCGTTAATCGGGCGGATGCTGGATGGGGAACTCGTTGCTGGTGAAGAACTTGAGCAACTCAAGACCGGTGTGAGCAGTCTTTCTCGCCTTGTTCGGGCTTATAATGACCATCAAATAGCGTTGGCTAAAGCACAACCTGCTAGAAATTTGCTCGATCAAGTCCTCAAAGAGCGGAAAGCTAATTGAGATAACAAGCGATCGCCTTTTTTAATTTCAGGAAATGCGATCGCCTCTCCATCACCTTTAAGTATGCCTAGAGCAGCAAGGTAAATCATTAAAGTAAGTATGATATTTTATTCTACTTATTATCGATATTTGTCTCAATAATTAGTTGATAACCTAAAATAGGTTATAATCATCAAAGTCTAGTATTACTTACAAAGGTAGGTATCATAATGAAGACTAATAGAGAGAATCTACCCTTAGACCAGATTCTCTTAGAGGATAGCTTACAACTGCTGAGTAATCTGCCAGATCAATCTGTTGACTTAGTTGTATCCTCTCCACCTTATAATCTAGGCAAAGAATATGAATCACGGCAGGCTCTTGAGATTTATTTGAAAGAACAAACAGCCGTTCTGCTTGAATGTAGCCGGATTCTCAAAAATACAGGTTCGCTATTTTGGCAAGTTGGTGCTTTTTCTGATCGAGGAATGTTAATTCCTCTGGATATTCGCTTTTTTCCGATTTTAGAGTCATGCAAATTAATTCCTCGCAACCGAATTATATGGGCTAGGCAACATGGTCTTCATGCCCAGAAAAAGTTTTCTTGTAGACATGAAACTATTCTTTGGTTTACTAAGTCGGATAATTATAAATTTAATCTAGATGCTATTAGAGTTCCCCAAAAATATCAAAATAAGAAACACTACCGGGGAAATCGGAAGGGGCAACTTTCGTGCAATCCAGAAGGGAAAAATCCTGCTGATATTTGGCTATTTCGGAATGTTAAACATAACCATGAAGAACAAACTATACATCCCTGCCAATTTCCAGAAGACTTGGTAGCTAGAATTATATTAGCTACGACTAACAAAAATGATATTGTTTTAGATCCATTTATGGGATCTGGTACTGCGGCAGTGGTTGCGAGAGATAATGAACGTCATTTTATCGGTTCAGAAATCGAACCAAAATATCATGAAGTTGCATTGCGTCGTCTCAGTGGCAATCCAGATGAAAATGGTTGTTTTCCAAATTTAAAAACATTGCGCGATTATGTTGAAAAAACTGGTCAATCTATTGATAAGTTTAAGTTTGATGTGCAAGTAGGAAATAAAGCTTCAGAACGCAGCAAAGCAAAAATTTATTCAGAAGAGTATCACTTGCAAGAAATAGAAGATAGATTAATCTATGAGGAATCTGCTTTTGCAGCTAATCTAAGAGGTGAAGAGATTCCAATAGATCCAAAGCTTAATGGTAATGGGAAAAAGACCCCTTTGCAAAATCCAAAAGTAGAAGAAGTAGAACAAACTGAACTGAGATTATGGAGTTAATATATTATAAATTCTTACAATAAGCGAAGTAGACAACGACTACGGGCTGAACGTCCAGCAATTATTTCGCATTCACGACTAACTCTAGTATTCACAGTTCTAGAATATCTTTTAGATAAATACTCAGTCCAGATGATGGGTACTATTGTATTTTGTTGTTCAAATAATCCAACCAGTCTGATTGGTAAATCAAAAACTTGGTATTTAGCTAAAGCTGTTAACTGATTAACAGCTTGCTCATAATAAAGAGTACTATTAGAAGCAGGAAACATTAGAGCTTTTGTTACAAAAATTACTAGATTCGTCGGGTATCCAACAAATTCAGTTTTAGCTTTGAAGAACAATTCTGAGCGTAAAGTGTTATTGAGTAGAAAGGGATAGTTAGAAAATTGAGTTTCAATGATGATACCACTTTTAGCAAAATCAACATCTGTACCTAAAAATCTATAAGGTGCTGGAATAGGTATATTTGATTGCCAGCTATTATGAATAAAGGCTGCTTTAATGTATTCATTAGTACCCACTGGATCGAATATTGCATTACCTTGAATTCCAGCTTGATCTGAAGCTTTGATGTGCAAAGGCATTCTAGTGAGAATAGTACTAATCTCATGCCATTCGTTCTTGTATTGGGTATTAATGATTGTATCTGCCGCATTAAAGTCAACATATTGAATAATGATTGTTATATCTCCTTTTGGTATTTCAGCAGTTCTTCGATAAAAGCAAGTGGGTCTATCTCAAGGACTTGAGCAACTTGCAAAAATTCAATCACGTCAAGACGACGCTCTCCACGTTCATACTTTGATACATAGGATTGCGGAAGCTCTAGCTTTGCTGCCACCTCTGCTTGAGTGAGCTTGGCAGCTTTCCGGACTTCGATAAGTAGGTGGCGAAACCGATTGTACTCTTCGCTGAAGACTGATTTAGGCACTTTCACTTGCCTTTTTCTGGCGATGATTTATTCGATCTCAATGAGAGTTAGTACATATTCCTAAACTCTGTTAAATTCTAAAACCTAATATGGGATTAACCCAAAAAAGGTTTTAGAAATTTGTTACGAAGATAGCACGCCCGTAGAGAAGCCCGCGCACTCTGAATTCCCGAACCTTGTAAACGATAAGTCTTTTTATGACTAAATCTGTGGTTTCATTTTAAGGATATCGACTTTTTAAAATATCCATATAAAAGAAGTTTTATGATTAACGTAGCACCCGCCATTGTAATACTAGGTCAAAATAGCGTGACAGTCGCACGCAAAATAATCAGCGTTCTACCAGGAGCGACACTATACGGTCTAGCAGGTCGCACATCGGGAGTTGATGTCAGCTTCACAAATTTTGGCGAGACATTGCGCGAGTTATTTGCCCAGGGAACGCCGCTAATTGGCATTTGTGCCGCCGGCATTTTAATTAGAACGCTAGCCCCGCTACTCTCAGATAAACAACAGGAGCCACCTGTATTAGCTGTGGCTGAAGATGGTAGTGCTGTTGTCCCCCTTTTGGGCGGACTTGGTGGGGTAAACGATTTGGCGCGTCGCATTGCTGAAGCCCTTGATGTCAAACCTGCAATTACGACCACAGGCGATTTACGTTTGGGCACAACGCTGTTATCTCCTCCCCCTGGATACCATTTAGCAAACCCAGACGATGCTAAGAAATTTATCTCAGATGTGCTAGCCGGGGCGCAAGTCAAACTAGAAGGGATAGCGCCTTGGTTGAGCGATAGTAAACTGCCCATAGATCCAAAGGCAGATTTGACCATTAAAGTTACGGAAAGTTTGGTAGTTCCTACAGCCAACTGTCTTGTGTATCACCCAACAACGATCGCGATCGCAATTAGTGGCATCATCGATGATGCAGTAGCTTTAGTACAGCAGCTACTAGCTGATGCCCAATTAGCAAGAACATCAGTCGCTGGAATATTTGCACCCATCACCGCCGCAGCCAATCCAGGAATTCACGCCGTAGCTAGCGCCTTGGGAGTGCCTGTCCGCTTTTTTACCCCAAATCAGCTAGAAAGTCTGTTATCACAAGGTTATAGCCCCGCCCAAGCAGCAGCGATCGCGGCTACAGGTACATCCCCTTTATTTTCCTCATCTCCCCATATAGCGATCGCTATTGCCCCGCAACCAATTGACCCCAACACCATCGGTCAGCCACGTGGACGATTAGCGATTATTGGCATAGGCCCTGGTGGATCGCAATGGATGTCTCCAGAAGTGAAGGAGATACTCAAGTCTGCAACTGACCTAGTGGGTTATAAAACTTATTTAGATTTAGTTGGTTCTCTGGCTAATGGCAAGCAACGGCATGAGTCTGACAACCGCGAAGAAGAAACACGGGCAAAAATGGCCCTTGATTTGGCAGCATCTGGGCGATATGTAGCCGTTGTTTCATCTGGGGACCCTGGTATCTATGCAATGGCAACAGCTGTTTTTGAAGTATGCGATCGCTATGCCAAACCCGAATGGGACAATATCGACATTCATGTGGCACCAGGCATCTCGGCTATGCAGGCAGCAGCAGCAGCCATTGGTGCGCCCCTTGGACATGACTTCTGTGCTATTTCCCTGTCTGACATCTTGAAGCCTTGGTCTGCGATCGAACAACGAATTACTGCTGCTGCTGAGGCTGATTTTGTAATTGCTTTCTATAATCCTGTTTCTCAAGAGCGTACTTGGCAACTGGCAGAAGCAAGAAATATTTTACTGCTACATAGAACACCGGATACACCAGTAGTATTGGCGCAAAATCTCGGCAGACCAGGACAAACGGTGAAAGCGATCGCACTTGACCAGTTATCACCAACAAGCGCTGATATGCGGACAATTATTCTCGTTGGTTCTACAAAGACCCGAACCATCAAACGCAGCGATGGTAATCTCTGGGTTTATACGCCGCGCCGCTATACCGAAGAGTAGATAATTATTGAAAGTTTGTAGTCGGGACTTTAGTCCTGATAATCATTGTTTTGAGCGATGAATCGCTCACTACTAACTAAGATTTTATTTTATGTTTAATTATGCCTACCTATTTAGAAGTCGCGGCTACACGAACGAGCGTCGGGAACCCAATACGCTTGGGTTAAGACTAAAACTCTGTTACCAAAGTCAATTTTTTAAC
>CAZZZY010000507.1:0-3415 GCA_964658545.1 uncultured Acetobacteraceae bacterium
TCAACCATTAACCATCAAGCAACTTATGTTACTTTTAGACCCGAAGACACTTCAACCAACCGAAGACCAACGTATCATTCTTTATGATGTCACCTGGGAACAATACGAACAACTCTCTGATATGTTTATTGATGAATTTCCCCGGATGACTTATTTAGAAGGAACACTAGAGATTATCATGACTACCTCTCCAGAACATGAGCGCCTTAAAAAAATAATTGCTAGATTACTAGAGGCTTATGCAGAGGAAAGAGACATTAATCTTAATGGTTATGGTAGTACCACCTTTCGTAAGCAAGCCGCTAAAAAAGGCGCAGAACCAGATGAATGTTACTGTCTTGGAGAACTCAATGAAGTCCCAGATATTGCCATAGAGATTGTTATAACTAGTGGCGGAATTGACAAACTAGAGGTTTATCGAGGTTTGGGAGTAAAAGAAGTTTGGTTTTGGAAAAACCAGCAATTTAGTTTTTATTATTTATCAGAAATTGACGGTAAATATACTCAAAATTCTCACAGTAAATTACTGCCAAATTTAGACCCTGTTTTATTAGCTAGTTTTGTCAGTGAAACTAATCAAACACAGGCGGTTAAACTATATCGAAAAGCATTGCAAAATCAAAATAGTTAACCGTTCACTGATGACTGATGACTGTTAATTCATAACTGTCAACCACCAAGGTATTATGTATAACTACAATCCTTTAGAATGCCTACCTTCATCGGCAGAATTACCAGATTCAGATGATACCCCTGTGGATAACGAACTACAAATATTAATTCCCAACTTATTGTTAGCCATCTTAGCCGCTATTTGGCAAAACCGCGATGACTGGTTTTTCGGCATTAACATGGGAGTTTACTATACACCCAATAAAGGAGCCATAGTCCCGGATGGATTCCTGAGTTTGGGTGTTGAACGTTTTGTGGGAGAAAATGGACGTTCTAGTTATGTTTTGTGGGAAGAAGAGGGTATTCCACCAATTTTAGCTTTAGAAGTTGTTTCTCAAACTTACAATGGCGAATATGAACAGAAAAAAATTGATTATGCACAATTAGGCATTTTGTATTATGTTATTTATGCACCAACACGGTTACGTCGTAAGCGTCAACGTTTAGAAGTTTATCGCTTAATTAATGGTGAATACATTTTACAACCAGGGGATAAAATTTGGATGCCCGAAATTGGTTTAGGTATTGGACGGGAACAGGGTACTTATCAAGGACGAACAAGAGAATGGCTGTTTTGGTATGACGAAAATGGTAACAGATACCAAACCCCAGAAGAACAATTGCAAAATTTATTAGCCAGATTACAACAGCAAGGAATTGACCCAAATACACTTTAATTTTGTTGACGGTTAACAGTTGACAGTGAACAGTTAACAGTCATTGGTCATCAGTCATCATTTAACTAATAAGGAGATAATCAAACATGAAAGTTAGAGGCATAAAACGTGGACAAAACATTGAAATATTAGAACAACTTAATAATATTGCAGATGGGACAAAAATTATAGTAGACTTAGAATTTATTGAAAGTCAAATTACAGAACCACAACAACCCTTAACGGAAGCAGAAAGACTAGCAAAACTCAATCAACTATTTGGGGCTTGGAAGAACCAACCTGAATTAACAGAAATCTTTAAATAAATAGAAGAACATAATTATTGATTATTAATAATTATGGTGAAACGCCAACAACAAAAGCTACTAATTTTGGTAAATTCTGTTATTTTAGCTAAAATTAGATAAGAGTTAAATCAGAAATGTTGTACTTAATAGTAGAGCTATTACGGAAATTAAAAGCTTATGACAGCAAGCAATCTTAGACAGCAAATTTTAGAACATCTTGAAACATTACCAGGAGAACAGGTAAAAACTCTCCTGTTAACATGGCTTACTAGTTCATCTGGGGATTTAGAAGATTTTGAGCAGTTACTTATAAATCAAGCTACTCAAACGACAGAAGAATCATTTGATGTAGGTGAGATAGACACAGCATTAAATTTTCAACCTCTTACTGAAGCCCAAATGGTTCAGCAGAGCCAATCCGCTCTCGAAGCTTACCGTAGCACAGGTTCAGGAGTGGCGCATGACCGTGTGCGCGAATGGGCAGACAGTTTGGGAACTGAGTCAGAACGCCCATGTCCGAGATAGTTTGGACAGAAAGTGCAGTTAATGACTTAAATCGTCATTATGATTTTATCAAACTTAATAATCCTGATGCAGGTCTCTTCAGGCGAGAGTTTACAGCAGAATCCTCGTCGAGGCACGATTGTAGATGAAATAGCAGGATTACGAAAACTTTTAGTGTCTTTTGGTAAATACGGTTTTATAATTCACTACGTTATTCTTGAGGATGATGTTGTTATTTTACGCATTTATCACGGGCGAGAGAATCGACCTCGTTAGTATTAATTTTCAAAGGATATAAACAACTGCATAATATGCCGAAAATTTTACGTGAATATCCCTGGAAAATTAGTTACACCAGCAACACCCACAACACCATCACTGATTTCTACATTCCTGCTTTGGAGTGTGCCATTCAATATGACCGGAAAGCAGGTTTTTTTAGCAGTGCGATTTTAAGTAAAGTTGCACGGGGTTTAGGTGCAATGCTGCACAACAAAGGGCGAATGCGGTTAATCATGGGTTGTCAGTTTAGCCCCCAAGATTTACAAGCAATTCAACAGGGATATGAACTGCGAGACGCATTGCTATCTCGTCTAGACGCAGACTTAAAACCACCAGAAAGTTTTGCCCAACTCAAACACTTTGAAATTCTCAGTTGGTTAATTCAAAATCAATATCTCGATATCAAAATTGCTATTCCCCTGAAACAAAATGGACAGCCAGAAGATAGTACACAGCAACTAGACCCACAGCATATATTTCATGAAAAAGTTGGCATTTTTACTGATAGCAAGGGCGATAAATTAGCATTTAACGGTTCCAATAACGAATCTATAGGTGGCTGGGAGAGGAATGTAGAATCCTTTCACGTTTATTGTTCTTGGGAGGGAGGAAGAGAACTAGATAGAGTTGAAGAAGAAGTAGCGAGATTTGAGCAACTTTGGTATGACGTATCGCCTAACGTGCGAGTCTTTGAAGTTCCAGAGGCGGTACAGAAAAAGCTGTTGCGTTACGCAAAATCTACTAAACCTGATTGGAATGCCCAAGCTGAATTTGACTCTAGACCAATTAATAATGTTGACAGTTCACAGTTGACGGTTGACGGGGAAGAGTTAACAGTTAATAGTGAACAAAATTGGTCAACTGTTAACAGTTCACAGTTGACTGAAATAAACAGTGAACCCTCATCAGTTAACAGTCAACAGTTAACTGTCATCAGAGAACAAGAACGGTTGGCATTTACTCAACTTGCCAATATTCATGAACATCCCGGCT
>CAZZZY010000507.1:3515-5119 GCA_964658545.1 uncultured Acetobacteraceae bacterium
TTGGCATTTACTCAACTTGCCAATATTCATGAACATCCCGGCTGCTTGGACTTTTGTTTAAAATCAATTCCCATTCACCCCTGGCCACACCAAATTAAAATCCTGCGCCGCGTTGCTCAAAATTTTCCCCAAAGTTTTCTCATCGCGGACGAAGTTGGTTTAGGAAAGACTATTGAAACTGGTTTAATTCTGCGTTATCTGCTGTTATCCAAAAAAGTGAAGCGGGTACTAATTTTAGCACCTGCTAGTGTTCAACCCCAATGGCAAGAAGAATTGCGGGAAAAATTTAATCTGCATTTTTGGAGTTACACATCTACAGAATTTAAAGACCCCTACAAGCGGACTATTCCCGCAGCCGCTAATCCCTGGAATACCCAAGATTTAATCCTGGCTTCTTCTCATTTGGTGCGGAGAACTGACAGAATGCACCAGCTACTATCAGCAGAACCTTGGGATTTAGTAATCTTAGACGAAGCACACCACGCACGCCGCAAAAGTCCCCAAGACCGCAAGGAAACGCCCAATCGCTTGTTACAGTTAATGACACAGTTAAAGGAGAAGACTAAATCCCTGATTCTTCTCTCAGCAACTCCCATGCAAATTGATGCTATAGAAGTTTTTGACTTGTTAAACCTGCTGGGATTGCAGGGACATTGGAGTTACGGCGATAACTTCTGCGATTATTTCGCCTCGCTACAAGGTGCTGTCAAGCAGGAAGTAATAAATTTTTGGCAAGTAATGTCTAGTGATTATTTTCAGCGCGGCGGACAACCTTGTTCTAGATTAGAACAGTTTTTGACCAAGAGCGATCGCATCCTCGCTTACAAAATGCAGGATACTTGGCAACGGGGAAAGAAAATTTCCAATCACAAACAATTATTGGCAGATGAAGACTTTATCGACACCTCACGCCAATATTTGACAGTGAACACGCCTCTAAAAGACTTGATGTTCCGCCACACCCGCGACACTCTCCGACAATACTATCAAAGGGGACTGCTAGAGCGGGATATTCCTACTAGAGTTGTGCAGGATAATGCTATTACGCTGGAACCCCAACGGGAAGTACCGCTTTATGTAGCTGTCAGCGACTATGTACGTCACTTTTACCGACTGGCACAAATAGATCAGCGTTCTTGTTTGGGTTTTTTGATGACCCTTTACCGGAAACGTTTGACCAGTTCATTTTATGCTATCAAGTCATCTCTGCAACGTCGTTTGGATTATTTGTTAACTCAACGGGGAAGCGTTTTAAGTGACGACGATTTAGTAGATGTGGATAACGAGGATGATACAGTGATTGCTGGGCTGGAATCTTTCTTTGAACCAGTAGACCCCCAGGAAATTCAATATCTTGAAGAATTACTACGCCAATTTGAAAACACTGGGGAAGATAGCAAGCTTTCTCGCTTTATTCAGATTTTACGCCAAGAATTAACTGACCGAGAAAGTGCGATCGTTTTCACCCAGTACACCGACACGATGGACTATCTACGGGATACATTGAAGGAGTTGTACGGTAGCCAAGTAGCTTGTTATTCAGGTCGTGGTGGGGAATTGTACCAGAATGGGGAGTGGTGTCTAGTTCCCAAGGAAGAAATTAA
>CAZZZY010000508.1:0-5116 GCA_964658545.1 uncultured Acetobacteraceae bacterium
AAAATCTAAAATTTCCTCATGTCCTTTAATATCTCAGCTTGGTCGATTAAAAAACCTGTTCCCACGATAGTTTTATTTTTAATTTTGACGGTGGTGGGCTGGTTTTCCTTCATATCCTTGGGGATTGATACTAACCCAAATATTGATATACCAACAGTTTCAGTCAAAGTCACCCAACCTGGTGCAGGCCCGTCAGAACTAGAATCCCAAGTGACGAAAAAAATTGAAGATGCTGTTGCGGGGTTGGGCAATATCGATTATGTGATTTCCACCGTCAGCGATGGAAATTCTAAAACGACAATCAACTTTATTGTGGGTACAAATAGCGATCGCGCCACCAATGATGTCCGCAATGCGATCGCTCAAATTCGCCAAGATTTACCCCAAGATATCAACGATCCAATTGTGGAACGTCTGGATTTTTCCGGCGGACCGGTGATTACTTACGCAGTTAAATCAGATCAGCGTTCTGTAGAAGAATTAAGCAATATTGTCGATCAAACCATTAGCCGCGCCTTATTGGGAGTCCGTGGTGTCGCCCAAATTCAGCGCGTGGGTGGAGTTGACCGAGAAATTCGGATTAATCTTAATCCAAACCGCTTACAATCTCTGGGGATCACCGCCACCCAGGTAAACGACCAAATTCGCGCTTTGAATATTAACTTACCTGGGGGACGGGCCGAAGTCGGTGGTAGCGAACAAAGTATCCGCACATTAGGAAGTGCTACCAGTGTGGATATTTTGAAAACCTACGAAATCCTCTTACCACAAGGTGGTTCCGTACCATTATCCAGTTTGGGAAGCGTAGAAGATAAATTTGGCGATGTGCGCCAAGCTGCCCGCTTGAATAATCAACCCGTGGTAGCTTTCCAGGTGTTGCGTAGTACTGGCAGCGTTCTGGTGACAGTGGAACAAGGAGTGAAAGCAGCAGTTAAAGAACTGGAAAAAACACTTCCTCCAGATGTCAAGCTAGATTTAATTTTTACTAGAGCCGATGTTGTTCGCCAATCTTACCAAACCACCATTGACGAATTGATTCAAGCTTCGGTGCTGGCGGTCATCGTTATTTTAGTATTTTTGCGGGACTGGCGAGCAACATTAATTACGGCTGTTGCCTTACCCCTGTCAATAATTCCCACCTTCGCAGTGCAGCAAGCCCTTGGCTACACCCTGAATAATATGACTTTGTTGGCATTAGCTTTGGCGGTGGGCAACTTGGTAGATGATGCTGTTGTAGAAATTGAAAACATGGAACGACACATGGCTATGGGGAAGTCTTCTTGGGAAGCTGCTTTTGATTCTGCTGAAGAAGTAGGATTAGCGGTAATCGCAAGTTCATCGACGATTGTTGCCGTATTTCTGCCCGTTGCCTTTATGGGTGGAATTCCGGGGCAGTTTTTCCAACCATTTGGTGTTACCGTTGCCGTTTCCACAATTTTCTCAACTCTGGTAGCGCGGATGGTTACGCCGATGATGGGGGCGTATCTTTTACACGAGCAGGGGGCAGGGGGAGTAATCAAATTCTTTAATTTCAAGTTTACAATCCCAAGTAGCAACCAAGGCAGCAGAAAGCTTAAAACTGAAAAGCGTCCTAGCTTTAAACCTTATAGATCACTCCTTGAGTGGGCGTTACGCCATAGATTGACAACAATGGCGATCGCCTTAGCTTTCTTTATTGCCAGTGTGATGCTGGTTCCCTTAATTCCCAAGGGTTTCGTTGATGATGGCGACTTCGGAATTTCTAACGTATCTATAGAATTACCTCCTGGTTCCACCTTGAAAGACGTTAACAAGGTAGTCACACAGGCGACTGACATCATTCGGCAAAACCCAGTCGTTGAAGGTGTACTAGCAACAGAACAGATCAATTCTGCCACCCTTACAATTAATCTCAAACCCAGAGAAGAACGAAATATTTCCCAAAAACAGTTTGAGGAACAAGTACGCCCTTCCTTTGAGCAAATACCAGGAGCTAGAATTAGTTTTCAAAGTCAGTCGCCAGGTGACAGTCGTAAAGGTTTATCAATTGTTCTCAGAAGTGAAAATCCCCAAGCATTGAATCAAGCTGCTGATGCCTTAGAAAAGCAGATGCGATCAATGCGCGGATTAGTAGAGGTATCTTCTACTGCGAGTTTGGTTCAACCAGAAATTTTAGTAATTCCTAACCCGCAGAGGGCAGCAGATTTGGGAGTGACAGTGCAAGCGATCGCTCGGACTGCTTCCCTTGCTACCATCGGTGACAATGAAGCCAACTTGGCAAAATTTAATTTAAGCGATCGCCAAATTCCCATTCGTGTCCAAATCGATCCGAAAGCCAGGGCTGACATCAACACAATTACCAACCTCCAAGTCCCCAGTCAAAATGGCAGATTGATTCCCCTAGTGGCAGTGGCTGATATCCGTTTTGGTAGTGGTCCTGCTACCATCAACCGTTACGATCGCGCCCGTCAAGTTGCCGTAGAAGCCAATTTGCAAGGGATTTCTTTGGGAGAGGCTGTACAAGCAATCAACAAACTACCTGTGATGCAAAACTTACCGCCAGGGGTAGTACAACAACCCTCCGGTAGCGCCAAAATTATGCAAGAGATTTTCGGGCGCTTTGGCGGTGCATTGGCGCTGGCATTAATGTGTATCTATGCAATCCTGGTATTGCTGTATAACAACTTCCTTCATCCATTGTCGATTATGGCGGCGTTGCCCTTTTGTTTAGGCGGCGCACTGATGGCCTTGATGTTTGCCCAAAAACCATTGGGAATATATGCCTTGATTGGTATCATCCTGCTATTGGGGATTGTCACCAAAAACTCGATTCTGTTGGTGGACTATACAATCATTAATATGCAGGAAGGCAAAACCCAGCGTCAGGCACTCGTGGAAGCCGGTGTGTCACGTCTGCGTCCGATTATCATGACTTCTCTAGCAACGATCGCAGGTATTCTACCCCTAGCATTAGGAATTGGCGCGGGTTCTGAAGTTCGCCAACCAATGGGAATTGCTATTATGGGCGGTTTCACAACTTCCACCCTATTGACACTGGTAGTAGTGCCAGTGATATTTAGCTACATTGATAACTTCCAGAATTGGATTAAGGATAGATTGCGCTATGGCTTTGCTAAGAAACCACTGCGCCCATAAGCAGGGCTGAGTTAAGAGTTCTTGCCCCATGCTAAAACACTACCTTTTTGCAGCTATAAGCATTATTGTACCTGCGTTTGAGCAAAAAAATATGGAGATATCTGTACTCTGTCAGATATTGAAAACTCAAATCTAGGCATAGCAACGGTTTTCGGCTGTTTTATAGCCCTAACCCTTGTAGCGTTGGGGAGTAAGATTCAAAGCCTCTCTCTTTTTAGGAGAGAGGTCAAAGTGTATTGCTTCCATTTGAGAAGCGCTATAACTCGTAACTCCTAACTTTATTACACCGCACAACTCAACTCGCCGGCTTTTTGACTAAAGCGGTGATTTTCCCGATAATCTACAGGACAATCTATCACGGCGGGTACATCTTGAGCAAGGGCTTCTTTCAAAGTCGGAATCAAATCTAAAGCCGATTCAACTCTATAGCCTTTTAAACCCATACTTTCCGCTAATTTAACAAAATCAGGATTGCTAAAATGCACAAAAGATGAATTTCCTTTGCCAAATTGATTTTCTTGCTTCCACTCAATTAACCCATAGCCACCATCATTAAAAATTATGGTGACAAAGGGCGTACCAACACGCAAGGCTGTTTCTAATTCTTGAGAATTCATCATAAAGCCGCCATCGCCTGTGACAGCAACGACTTTGCGCTTAGGATGAACAAGTTTTGCTGCTAAAGCGCCAGGAATGGCAATACCCATAGCTGCGAAGCCATTAGAAATTATGCAAGTATTGGGACTATGGCAATGATAATGACGGGCCATCCACATTTTATGTGCGCCAACATCAGAGATGACGATATCATCTGGACCCATCACTTGCCGTAAGTCATAAATTAATTTTTGCGGCTTAATGGGAAATCCGTCATCATGGGAATATTGTTCGTAATCAGCCCGAATCTCTGACCTTAAGCTAATAGCAAAGGGATCGGGTTTACCTTGTCGGTCTGCTAATTTTAAAATTTCATAAAGGGAATCGGAAATATCTCCTACTACTTCGGCGTTGGGAATATAACTACTATCAATTTCCGCCGGACTTACCCCAATATGCACAATGGGAATTTCACCGTTACGATTCCATTTCTTCGGGGAAAACTCAATCAAATCATAGCCGATGGCAATTACTAAATCTGTGTTATCAAAGGCACAGGTAATAAAATCTCTTTGCTGTAATCCCACTGACCACAAAGCTAATTGATGTGTGTAGGGAATCACACCTTTACCCATGAAAGTATTGGCAACTGGTATATTTAACAATGTAGCAAATTGCGTGACTGCATCACTTGCATGAGTGCGAATTGCGCCATTTCCTACTAGGATTAATGGGTTAACTGCTTGGCAAATTGCGGCGGCGGCTGCCCGAATGCTAGCAAAAGATGCATAGGTTTTTTCGCTATTATCCTTACGCAAAGGTTTGCCTTCTACAGGCATAGCAGCAATATTTTCTGGCAAATCGATATGAACTGCACCAGGTTTTTCCGATTGCGATCGCTTAAATGCTTTTCGCACGACCTCTGGTGTAATACTCGGTCGCACAATCTGCTTATTCCACTTAGTAACAGGGGCAAACATTGCCACCAAATCTAAATATTGATGGGATTCAATATGCATTCTATCTGTTCCCACTTGACCGGTAATCGCCACTAAGGGCGCACCATCAAGGTTCGCATCTGCCACCCCAGTCATCAAGTTAGTTGCTCCAGGTCCGAGAGTAGAAAGACACACTCCGGCTTTTCCGGTTAAGCGTCCGTAGACATCGGCCATGAATGCCGCACCCTGTTCATGACGAGTCGTAATAAATTTTATGGAAGAATGTTTTAGCGCTTCCAAAACGTGCAGGTTTTCTTCACCAGGGAGTCCAAAAATATATTGCACTCCTTCATTTTCTAGGCACTGCACCAATAATTCTGCTGTATTCATTTTATTTCCTAACCATTGACAATAAATATTGGGGAATGGGGAGTAGGGAGTAGGGA
>CAZZZY010000509.1:0-5113 GCA_964658545.1 uncultured Acetobacteraceae bacterium
AAGGGGAGTGCTATCGTAAAGTTATATGAAAGCATTCTCAGGATCATGGCAGATTCTAGGGAAACACCTATCCATTTATATGGGTGGGGCAAGTGGTTACAGCAGTGAGTGGGAAAGCAACCACTGACTGGCTACTGCTAATGCGAAGTCTTGTGCCCTTTAGGCGTGGGATGAGCTTAAAGTGTAGTTCGTCTTTTTAACATCTCCAAAAGTTTTGTAAATTGGGTGGGAGGAGTGGCTGTTACCTCAATGAACTCTCCAGAGATGGGATGCTGCAATTTTAGCCGCCAAGCGTGCAGTGCTTGACCTGGCAAATTTACCCCCACTGAATGACCAGAACTATAAACTGGATCGCCGACAATGGGATGACCCATTTTGGCACTGTGGACGCGAATTTGATGGGTGCGTCCAGTTTCTAGTTGGAAGTGGATTAAGGTGAAATTACCGAGGCGTTCTAGTACTTGCCAATGAGTAACGGCAGATCGTCCGCCTTGTTCAATAGGCATAATAGCCATTTTTTTGCGGTCTTGAGGATGGCGACCAATGGGTAAGTCAATTTTGCCATTTTCACCTTTTGGCGCACCGTAAACCACCCCCAAGTATTCTCTCCGTGCGGTTTTAGCTTTGAGTTGGGCTTGTAGGTGATGATGGGCAACTTCTGTTTTTGCGATCGCGATCGCTCCCGTTGTATCCTTATCCAATCGATGAACGATTCCCGGACGTTGGACTCCGCCAATTCCTGGTAAATTGGGACAGTGTGCCAACAAAGCATTTACCAAAGTGCCATCTGGATGACCGGGCGCGGGATGGACAACTAAACCTGCGGGTTTGTTGAGAATAAGTAATTGGTCGTCTTCGTAGAGGATATCTAAGGGGATATCTTCTGCTAGTAGTTCTAGGGGTTGTGCTTCTGGTATTTCTAGAGCTATGCGATCGCCTAACTTGACATTGATCTTCTTAGAAGTGCAAACTTTATCGTTAAGTTGGACATTACCCTGTTCGATTAACTGTTGGATGCGCGAACGGGATAAATCTGGTAATTCTTGGGAAAGGAAACGGTCAAGGCGATCGCCTTTGGTGTTGGCACAGTGTATCGTATTACTGGAGGGAAGTAAGCTAGGTGCTGCATCCTCTATATGAGAAGAGAAGCGTTCGCCCTTGGCGTTGGCGCAGCCATCGCTATTTTCTTGGATTTGTAAATTAAATTCGGTCACAATTGCTCTTGATTATTAATTCCCCGTTCTTTAAGTAAAGCGCGGAATTCCTTAGACTTGTTTATATAGCCGCGAATTTTATTTACCCTGACTATCTTATATCTGTTCTTTTACCCATTGTCGAAACCCTTTAAGTGCTGAACTCATTCCTGTGGTTCGCGCCATTTCCACAAATCGGGGAATTAGTTCAATGATAGAAAAATTAGGAAATGTGGGGCTTGTGAGAGATTTTACATATTGTTCACCTTGTAGCAAGCTAATTTCTAAATTTTTGTTTTCATATCGCCAAATTTCAGGCACTCTCAAAGCCTGATATGCACTAATTTGAGTTTTAGAGGTGACATCAATTTCAATCGCCAAATCAGGAGGAGGGTCAACTGTTAAGTCGATCCTATCTTTCCCTATCATTAGCTGATAGTTTTGAATATAAAAACAATCATCAGGTTCAATACCTACACTTATATCTTTTCGCTTAAAGGTGGTTGAACCTAAAGACTCCCAATTTAGATCGAGTTCATCTAGCAAGGCTTTCACTAAGTCTCCGATGATTACCTTAGCTCGCTCATGTTCTGGTAATGGAGCCATAATTTCTAGCGTTCCTTCGCTGTATGCTACTCGACTCCCACGATGTTCTCCTAACTCGTTGAGGATTGCTTCAAATACTTGCCAACTCACATCTTCCAGGATTATTCTTTGCCCTGCTGGAACTCGAATTTGTCTGAGTTGAATAGTAACCATACGATATCAGTTGTTAAATAATTTCATTATGAATCAAACCCTTGACTTCTCATCTCCTTCTCCGCGTTCTCTGCGCCTCTGCGGTAGCCTGCGGCAAGCCGAAGCGTCTACGTTATTCTAAATCTATAACTTCTTGCGGCAACTCAAATAAACCATCTTCCCCAGCTTCAAAATCAATCACGTGATATACAGCATCAATATTTAGCTCACCATAAATATGAGGAAATAATTCGCCAATTTCCGCCTCTTCATAACGAATTTCAGCTTGGACTTTCTCAGAATCAATAAACAATAGTACCAATTCTTTTTGATGATTAAAAAATCTCTGTGCAACTTTGAGTATTTGCGTTGACTTTGAACAATGTATAAAACCTTCACTCTCTAGTGAATCAGCGCGATAGCTACCGAGTATTTTCGCGTCTTCCCATTGTTGGCGTTTGGTAATGTGTAGGATAGTGTTCATGTTGCTTGTATCATTTTACGAATATCATCTAAAGGCGATTCGGGTTGATTAGGATTATCAGGATAAGGATTAATGAGACTAGAGGACTCGTATTTGATTTTTGAAATACACGTAGGGTGCGTTACGCCATAGGCTAACGCACCACTTGAAGTTTTTGGTGCGTTAGCTACGCGATAGCGATAACACACCCTACATATACTATAGCGGTTCTCAATTGCATGAAATATAGACCTAACCCCCAGCCCCTTCCCTACAAGGGAAGGGGAGCAAGATTCAAAGCCTCTCTCTTAAAAGGAGAGAGGTCAGAGTTGTATTGCTTCCATTCGAGAAGCGCTATTTTAAGAATAAAATCCTTTTGTTGACATAATGCCTTTGCCCTGAAATTGATACAACTCGCCAGAACCTTGAAAACCTCATAATTACTTTGACTAGTACGTCACGGCGGAAATAAGCCACCCATTTAAAATCGCTAGACATCCTACAAAATCAGCGTTCTTTCTTTTTACTTTTGCCTTGTTGTACTAGTGTCGATGAAAGCCATGAGTTATTGATAACTTCTATAAGTTATTGACACTGCAATGTTATTTTCTACTTCTTTGAGTAATTTGTCTATTGCTAGTCGTAGCCCTTCTAGCTTGAACATTATTAGAAGGTACAGCATATGTTTGAGTTGTCTGTGTTCTCGATAAGCCATTATTTGTGCTTTGAGCATGAGCAGGTGCTACATATAAACACGACCTCTGGCAAGATTGTCTTGATTTTTGAACAACCGTTAAAGAAGGGTCAATTCTTCCATTAATATAGTGGTCAGGTGAAACCATAGTGCTATTGAGACATTCTTCTTGTCCGGTATTTGGGTTTACCCAAAAATTTATACAGCTAACCTTTTGTGCGTCTGTACGTCGAACATTACATAGTAGGCTAATTGCTACAACTAACAAAAAAGTTGGATAACGCATGAATAATTAGACTGCAATATATTTAACTTAAATCTTTTATAGCTCTCTTATAAAAATATTGTGGTAGAGAAGTTACGGAAAACATTATGAAAATTGTGTGAGCTTAATTTTCCACATCTTAGTAGTTAACAACCTACTATACTAGGGCAAACGCATTAAAATTTGGAGAGACATGAATTGCATAAAAGTACCTCTGCATGAGGTAATCATTCTATAAACTAGGCGGAATACAAATATCTGGCGCACACAAACCAATAAATTCTAACGTCGTCACCTCAAGAGTATTTAAATCCACGCGGCGGATGGCATGATTATTGGTATCACTAATATATAGATATGAATCCATAGCACTTAATCCCGAAGGTTCAAAAAAGCGGCTATTCTTATCTCGTCCATCTTGTAAACCCGCAGAACCATCTCCTAAAACTGTTTGACAATTGCCACTAGGACTAACTAATTTAATTTTATGATTGTAGGTATCTGCTACCCACAGAAAACTCTGAGTAAATTCCACTCCTAAACAGTGTTGCAAACGAACATCTTCACCTTGTCCATCTACATCGCCAAAGCCAAATAATCCGCCACTACCGCAAACAGTTCGCACTTGATACGGTTCTACAATTCCAACACCGCGAATTGAACTAACTTCACTGTCAGCGATATATAATTCTTTTCCATCTGTGGTGATACCGCTAGGTTGAGCAAAGGCAGATTTGGTAAGCGAACCATCAACACAAGCTTCTGCACCAGTCCCGGCATAAGTTTTAATGATGCTAGTTTCTAAATCCATTTCCCAGATTTGATGGGGCCCAGCCATTGCAATAAACAAGGTATTTCCCACTTTCACTAAATCCCAAGGGGAATTTAGCGCGGTTTCTAAACCAGCACCGCCATGAGGATGAATATTCCGGCTTTGTTCACCAGTTCCGGCAATAGTTTCCACTACTTGACGCTTTAAATCAACTCGCCGCAGGGTATGATTTTCTGTATCAGCAATATAAAGAATTTGATTTTCTGCATCAAATGCCATTCCCTGTGGTGCAAAAAACTGCGCTTCGTTAAAAGCACCATCAGTTAAGCCAGATTTTCCCGTACCAATCAAATGCAGAATTTCGCCGTCGAAGCTACTCATAACTACGCGATGATGTCCAGAATCAGCAATGAACAAACCTGCTTGGGTAGCTAAGACTTTACCAGGAAAAGCTAGGGGTGTAATTAATGGTTGGCGCTGTTTCTCTAAAGTCAAGCTAAGTTCTTGAAAATTAATCGTGCCTTTATTCTGGTGTTGCTGAATTAACTTTTGAATCAATTCGTCTAAAGCGTCACGATTTCCTTCGCCAGAAATCTGACCGATCGCGTAACCTTCTGGATCAATAATTATTAAGGTAGGCCAAGCACGTACAGATATTCTTCCCAAAGTCGAAAATTGCTATCAACTATAACTGGGTGTTCAATGTCGTAACGTAGGATAGCTTGGCGTATGTTTTCTGTTTCTTTTTCGTTGTCAAATTTGGCAGAATGGACACCGATAACGGTAAGGCTATCTTTATATTTATGTTCTAAATATTTGAGGTTTGGCAGAATATGCAGACAATTGATACAGCAGTATGTCCAAAAGTCTAAAATTATGACTCTACCCTTGAGTTCTTTAAGCGACAAGGGTTTATCGGTATTTAGCCAAGAGTAATTTTGCGGTAATTCTGGCGATCTGACACGGGGAAGCATGGTAATTCGTAATT
>CAZZZY010000510.1:0-5100 GCA_964658545.1 uncultured Acetobacteraceae bacterium
GCTTTCGCCCCTAGTAGGCGAAAAAAATTAAAATATTCTCGCCTGAAAACTCTACCCATAAAGGGATAGAGTTTTCTGAATTCTGAATTCTGTATTCTGACTCCTGTTTTATTGACATAGAATAACTGGGGAATTTGCTGATGACACCTTTGGCAGCTAATCCCCATTTAGGCTTATTTATCAAGGCAGCAATTCCAGGAAAAGATAACGGTTTTGATAATCAATTTGGGATTTTGGATTCTTAAAGGTTAGTGGAGATTGCTTGTACGGGACAACTAGGGATACACTGTTCACAGACGATGCAGCGCGATCGCGTGAATGTCAGTTTATATGTTTCTGGGTGGAGGGTGAGGGCTTCGGTAGGACAAACCCCAGTACACAAGCCACAGTGGACACACACATCCTCATCGATCGCAATTTCGCCTAAAGTATAAGAAACATTTACATGGCGCGATCGCATCCACTCGATGGCCGCATCTAATTGATCGATATCTCCCGCTAGTTCCACTACCAGCTTACCAATTTGATTTGGGGCAACTTGGGCGCGGATAATATTGGCCGCCACATTGAACTCTTTGGCTAGTACGTAAGTGACTGGCATTTGCACGGCGCGTTTCGGGAAGGTGAGTGTTACTCGTTTTTTCACAGGTTTCGCAGAGGTTTTTTTCTGTTGTAGCGGATTAGGAATTTTTATGACTCGAAACAGTTAGAGGATGTAGCGAGTAGAGAATGGTGTGGTTAAATTATTTGAAAAGCGCTGTAGTTGATTTTGTAATTTAAGTTTATCGCTTCTTGTCTGTTGTATCCATTTTAACTCAATACGATTCAGTTAAGGCTAAAACTCTTTGTTAAAGTCAGTTTTGCGATCGGTAGCGAGTCTGCAAACGTTTGAATAAATGTCAGTGGACAGTAGTCATTAGTCGATGTTAAGTTGTTTTTGCTACTAAGAAGCCAATATTTAGAAATAACGCCATCCTGGAAAGAATTTCCAAATTGTGGTGTTTTAGCTTTAGTTAGTAGTATTCTTAACAGGAAAATACTATGCACAAAAGTTCTAAATTTAACTATTTGTTCAATGCTACTCTGTCTGCGATCGCAGTTATTTTAGCCGTCACCCCTGCAAATGCGCTTCCAGAACAAAACATCAACACCGTTGTGAAGTGGGCAAAAACGCGATCGCAACTACCAACTTTGAGATACAACAGCGAAGCTCACGGCTATGATGGTACAAAGGGAAATTTATACTTCTATGCTGATGTCACTTCTGAAAATGGGACAGTCACAAAAGAAGGAATAACCGTTAGTGGTGACTCAGAGATCAAATTCAGCACAAAAAATGCCAAAGCGGTGAAACTGTTACAAAATATTTATACTTCCAATATTGCTAATGACTTCCAGAAGTCTCAGTATGTCACCAAGGTTGGACGTGACCAGTATTATCGCGGGCAAAAGTTTGCTTACATCACTGCGGCGGTGCAGGGTGGGACATCATTTCAGATAATTCCCTTGAATAAGTTGCAAGAGTTTATAGATAATGCCAAATATTGCCAAACTAATCAATGCGACCTTTAATTAATTGTGTAGCCGGTAATTTACATAAGCATTATCAGTAAACCAAGGGACGCAATCACTAACATTGTAGGCGGCGGACAGTTCAACATCTGACTCAAAACCTTTTTCAATCAACTCTTTGCCAGAACTGCATTTTTTCAAGTATCCCAATAAATCCTGCTGAAAAGCTTTAAATGCTGTCACAGCAACCTCCGCTTCTGGTGATAGACTGCCATGTAAATAACTAAGAATTGCTCCAGCACCAATTAAATCTTCAAATGCAGGACGGAGGCTATCATCTTCTTTCCACCTCTCACCGGCAGGAATCACAGCGATTTTATCACCATACTTTTGAGCAACCTTCGCTACAGCTTGGCAATTTCGTAAACAACCAGCCAAAGTTGGTGTATTCCCTGTATCTAAGGTTAGAAAAGAACCATTCGGTGAGGGTAAAACTAGTCTAGTTCCAGCAGGAATTTGGGCTACCGATTTTGGCGAGAGAGAATATCCTGTTGTAGTCCAACGTTGTCTATGATTTGCCAACTCTGCTCGCACTGACTTAGCATAATCTATCACAGATTCATCTCTCATTGCATAAGGAAAAATTATTGCACCATTGTTAGTGGCAATTTCCACGCAGGTAGAAAAAGAGAGAACGTCAACTATCACAACTACATCACTGATGGGTGCAAGTTGAGCAACTCCTTGTCTGCCCCACTCACAGCGTAAATTAAACTCTGATTGGTTGTAAATCATAAGAGCGATCGCAAAAGACAATATGATCAAAATCAAACCACAAATTAACCAATCCAGTGTGACTTTATGGATACTTGATACTGATCATATCTCACTTTTTCAACAGAGGCATCCAATTGTAACGCAACGGATCAATACAGTCAATTCTAAAGACATTACGATAACGATAATTACCATTGAAGAACAACTGGGTGGGAGATTTAATGTAATTAGAAAGGCTTCCTCATCTGATAAATTGGTATTAGCTTACGCAAAGCTACAGTCCAATTTAGAGTTTTTCAAAAATGCGCGTTGGCAAAGCCCACCGTAGGTATCGCTAGGATTTGACGAGTATGCTATCAATTGTTACGAAGACTTGATTCGTCAAAGAATTCGCATTGGTACTCAAGATTTACGCATTGCGGCAATTACGCTGTCAGCGAATGGAATTTTAGTAACCCGCAGCCGCAAGGATTTTGAGAAAGTTCCTAATTTACGTTTAGAAGATTGGACTATATCTTAAAATTGATAGGCTAAAAAACTGCGTCATCTAGTACTCCTCAGAATTTAATCTGAGTTTAAACGCCAAAGTAGTTTAATATTTATTGAGTTATACTGGACAAACTTTCTTTAATTTTTAGTTTATTTACAACACTTTCTTCCAATAGATGATATAGAAAATGAGGTGTGTTCAAATTAGCTGAGTGTAAAAGTTTGTGATAAGCTTGGCAAGCTGAATCATCATTTAAAATCCTGTCATGAATGATTCTTGTCCATTCAGGTGCATTGATCATTAATTGGGGTACAACCTTAATAAAAGCCGCAATTTGTTCTTCTATATCAAAAGATTCGAGAAAATGAATTAAGCTGAACATCACTTCTGGCTGTTGACATTGATCGTCTAAAACCAGATGATATGCAGATAAATTTTCCTCATCAGGATTACCAGCTATTTCAGCTAAAGCATTTTCAAAGTCGGTAACTTGCTGTTGATTTTGCATTAAGCGATTTTCTCTTAAAATTGCCAATAAATTGTTTTGATTCATGGGTTTCAACCTACTTTATCAAAAATACCTTGCCAATTTAGTCTATTCAGGTTAATTAAACCTTGCAAACTTTTCCTGATTTCTCTATTGTACAAACCTTGACGAAGATAAATAGAACGCACAATTAGCTTACACAAAGCTACAGTCCAATTTAGAGTTTTTCCAAAATGCGCGTTGGCAAAGCCCACCGTAGGTATCGCTAGGATTTGACGAGTATGCTATCAATTGTTACGAAGACTTGATTCGTCAAAGAATTCGCATTGGTACTCAAGATTTACGCATTGCGGCAATTACGCTGTCAGTGAATGGAATTTTAGTAACCCGCAACCGCAAAGATTTTGAGAAAGTTCCTAATTTACGTTTAGAAGATTGGACTATATCTTAATTTTTTTCAAGCCTAAATTGACCCAAATGTTATAATAAATATAAAACTTGAAATATAAAAGTATTATGAATTTAACTATAAAAACTTATCCTAACAATACTGTGCCCAAGTTAAATTATGATGTGCTGATTGAAAATCAAGCAGATGGTACAGTTAAAGCAACATTGCTAGGTTTACCAGACTGTCAAGGTTTAGGAAATACAGAAACGGAAGCGATAGAAAAACTTAGTCAAAGTTTGCAACATCGTTTAGAATCTGCCAAGATAGTCACTTTAGCAATTGAAGTACCCCAAGTAGTAGAAAACCCTTGGTTAAAAATAGCTGGTAAATATAAAGATGATTCGCAATTTGATCAAATGCTCGAATATATAGAAGAATATCGGCGTGAATTAGATGAAAGAAGGGAGTTAAGGTAAATTTAGATGTGAATAATTTAAGAATATTAGATACGGATCACCTATCTTTGCTCCAAAGGGGTAATCCATCTATTAGAAAGCGATTAAATACATTTAATCCTCAAGATATTGCCATAACTATTGTGACGGCTACTGAACAAATACGGGGAAGAATGAATACTATTAATAGGGCTGATTCATCAGGTGAATTGGTCTTAGCTTATGCTAGATTACAAGAGACATTAGATGATTTAAATAGTATTAAAGTCCTGGAATTTAGCGAAGATGCTGGCAGTATTTATGCTGACTTAGTTAAGCAAAAAATTCGCGTTGGTACTCAAGATTTACGCATTGCGGCAATTACGCTGTCAGTGAATGGTATTTTAGTTACTCGCAACCGGAAGGATTTTGAGAAAGTTCCTAATTTGCGTTTAGAAGATTGGACTATATCTTAATTTGTCTCAAGGCTAAATTGACCTATTTGTTTATAGTTAAAAAGTTCAGAGTAATATTATTAGCTTTCCAGTATTCTTTGGCTGAATTGAAAATATCCAATGCTATTTGGTACTGTGTAGGTTCAGCTTGAGCAAAGATATCAGCATGGTCATAAAATATGACGTATCTCTCTGCGGGACACCATGTTAAATCAGTGATACATTCATCAAAAGCATCCCAGTTAGCACCAAAGTATGTAGGAAATTGCATTGCTTCAGCAGCTTTACTTAAAAATGTTTCTTTGCTATTAATTTTTGTACCATCAAGATAAAAAACTTTAGTTCCTGGTTCTGTGGCTATTTGTTCCACTGCTTCACGTATGCCTTGTTTTACATCTATTGACGAAATATTTAGAAACTCACTCATATATTCCTCCTTACTTATCACGACTAGTAGATGACTTCTTGAAAGCTATTGTAGTGATCAGCAGTATAATAAAGTTCGGCATTTTGCCCAGTAATCAGACGGCGACTACCTCTATCTGTTGCTCCAG
>CAZZZY010000511.1:0-3278 GCA_964658545.1 uncultured Acetobacteraceae bacterium
GCAATATCATCAAAATCTAGGTCTGTTGCTGCATCTTCTTTATACCTGGGGTTAAGTTCAATTGCTTGTTGTAGAGTTACCAGAGATAGTTCAACTTGTCTTTGCAGTGCGTAACAGGCTGCTTTGTTGTAATAGGCACTGGCATAATCTGGCTTAATTTCTAAGGCTTTGTTAAAACTCGCGATCGCTTCATCATCGCGTCCCAACCTTACCAAAGTATAACCGCGTTTATCCCAGATTTTGGGAGAATTGGCTTGGAATTCCAGCGCTTTATCAAAAGACGCTATTGCCTCTTCATATTGTTCCAATGCTATTAGGGAAAGACCGCGATTTAACCAAGCGACTGCATCATCAGGCTTAATTTGTATAGCTTTGTCAAATGAAGCAAAGGCTTGCTGATGCTGTTGTAAGTTTCCAAAAGCAACGCCGCGATCGCACCAAGCTTGATGATAATCTGGTTGGAGTTTAATAGCTTGGTCATAAGAGGCGATCGCATCTTTGTAGCGTTTTAACCTTCCGAGAGTTAGACCTCGTTTTAACCAAGCCACAGGTTCATCAGCTTGGATTTTAACCGCTTGGTTGTAAGCTGCGATCGCATCTTCATAGCGCCTTTGGGAAAACAGTACATCTCCCTGTTTTACATACTCATCAGCAGTGAATTCTGGTTGTTGTGGCTGTTCCTGTATTTCTTCTTCAACTTCAGAATTCACCGCCTTTAAAATAGATTCAGATGTAATTTCAGTTAGTTCTTGAATGATCAGATTCTTTCTTTCTTGGGCATCCAATTGTAACTCAGAGAGTTGAGAGACAAACTCAGCTTCTAATCTTTCTAGCTTCTCTAAAATAAGAATCTTTTGTTGTTGAGCATTCCATTGTAATTCGGAAAATTGCGAACTAAACTCAGAACCAGATTTTTCTAAGTTTTCAATGATTAATTCTTTGCTTTTTTGAGCATCTCCTTGTAATTCAGATAGTTGTTCAACAAACTCTGACTGCAATACTGCTAAACTCTCAAAAATTTTATTTTTTTGTTCCTGAGCATCTACCCGTAATTCAGATAATTGAAATTTCAATTCCTTATCTAATATTCCTAAATTGTCAATTGTGATTTCTTTTTTATGGTGAGCGTCTACCTGTAATTCTGATAATTTATCAGCAAATTCTAACTGCAATTTTGTTAAACTTTCAAGAACTATATCTTTTTGCTTTTGAGCATCAGACTGCCATCCAGAAAGTTGAGATGTGAACTCAGACCTTGATAGTTCTAAATCAGCAACAGCTAGTTCTTGCTGTTGTTGCACACCTAACTTTAACCTAGATAACTCCTCTGCCAGGACAGATGCTAAATTTCCTAGATTCTCTAGTGCTATATCTCTTTGTTGTTGAGCATCAAACTCTAATTTAGATAACCCAGAAGTGAAATTTGACTCTAAAACTTCTATATTTTCTTGAGATTTTTTGAGTTCAGTTTCTAATCTACTTAATACCTGTGCTTTAGCTAAATCTAGTTCTGATGTCAGAGTAGATAAATTTTCTTGTTCGGCTTTAATTTTTTGTTGTAAAATAGCCGTTTCCTGTTCTAATTCATAATTTATGCTTTTAGCTTCTTGAATAAGATTTTCAGCCTCTTGCTTAACGCTGGTTAGTTGGTTTTGTAATTTTTCCATTCCCTGTAATTGTTGCATCGCTCTATCAACAATTTCACGAATTATCACTCGTCGCATGAGCCAAAATAAAGCAATGATTGCGACTGGAAATAGACTTAATATAACTAGCCAGACATCGATTAAGATATTTGTACGGCTAAAAGCGCTCTTAAAATCAGATTCAACTTGCTGTTGAATTCGCTTTTGGTCTCGTAGTTGAGCTAATTCTTCCCGTTCCTGATTCGATAACGCCGGAGTAGGAGTTAGTGCTGGGGAGGGTGATGGTGTAGATTGTCCACTGGCAATTCCAACGGATAACAGTAAGGGTAAAAATACAATAGTACTTTTTACAATTAAAGCGAAAACAGCTTGATTTTTGCTCTTCATAACAACCATCTCAGTCTGTTGGTCAGTTTTTGAAGCGGCGTGCTTCTTTCCAATCTATAACAGAATTAAGTAGTGAAATGTTGTAGAGGCAGTGGCAAGTGCTGAACAATCCTTAGCTAATCTATTCCCTGCTACTGAGTGTACGTAAAACTTTAGTAGTAGAGTGCAGTTAGGTTTCTGACATTATTTTTTGAAGTATCATTATAACATTACCACGTTGAAACTAATGTCAAAGGTGGCAAAAACCAGACAACACAAACAATAATAATTCAAAATTCAAAAATAATTGATCAAGCTGTAAAAGACTGATTGTAGAAGCGTGGACGCTTTCTCAGACTATCTACCGAAGGAGGTTTGGACTTTTTTCCTACAGATGACAATTCCCACCTGTATGCAGAGTGTCAGGTGGGCGTACTTCGCACTAACATTAGATTATCTAGGGTAATACCGATTGCCTGTGAGGTTGCTCCAGAACTTGGAGCTTAAACCTCAAGTCTAACCAAGCTTAATTTTATGCGGTTTCACAAAGCATTGATGTAGGCAGATTACTTAACCTAAAATTTACTTAACAAAGGCGGTAGAAAATGGGTCGGCTAAATCCTTATACACTGCAATTGCAGATTACCCGAATGTTTCAGCAAGGGCAATCATTTTTTGCCACCACCAAGGTGCAAGAATGGTTAAAAGAACACAAACACAATCCAGAGGATTACGACATTATTTTCCATAAAAAACCTGCACCTCCTGGTTCAAAAGAAGTGATGGTAGTGGAAATTGAATTACGCCGCAAAGATGGACAACCTGTAGATCCTTGGTTGCAGGAACAAGCAAATATCCATGCTTGATTTTAGCAACTAGCAATTTTAATTTAAAATATCCTACCAAAAGAGAGCGTTTCCAATTATAGAACGCTCTTTGTTATACTAACGCACCACCTGGAGTTTTTGGTGCTGATTCTTTAACTATTCTGATTTCTGAGGTGATTTCTCATTTCGGAATCATGACTGAATAGTTGTATTTGAAGAATTACGGGTTAACAAACCATCTTCCATTTCTACGATGCGATCAGCTATGTCTAAAATGCGGTTGTCGTGTGTCACTAATAAGATAGTAGTTCCCTGATTTTTGGCTAGACTCTGCATTATTTCCACAACATCGCGTCCTGATTGTTTGTCTAATGCTGCTGTTGGTTCATCTGCTAGCACTAGTGGGGGACGATTCACTAAGGCGCGGGCGATCGCAATT
>CAZZZY010000511.1:3288-5071 GCA_964658545.1 uncultured Acetobacteraceae bacterium
GTCCACCAGAAAGATTGTCTGGATAGTAATCAACTCGTTCTTCTAGACCAACAGACCCCAACATGGCTTTTGATTTAGCCACTGCTTCTGTTTGAGAAATATGATCATTCAATTCTACCGCCATTTGCACATTTTGCTTCGCTGTCAAGAACCCTAGCAAATTGTGAGCTTGAAAAATATAACCAATGTTGCGTCGCATCTGCACCAGTTTGTTTTGACTAACGCCAACTAGTTCTTCACCTAAAAATTTCAAACTTCCCTCTTGTACAGACCGCAAACCACCAATTAAGCTCAATAACGTGGTTTTACCTGAACCTGATGGCCCAGTCATGATTACAATTTCACCCGAATAAATTTCTAGATTGATGTCAAACAATATCTGTTTTTTCAGTGCGCCTTTGCCATAGTAATGATTGAGATTTTTAATGGCAATCACAGGTTCTTTTTCTATCATATTTTTGCTAGTTATAAATCAATGGTTGCAAAATCTAACTTTTAGTATCTGTCAGAAATTAAGTTTTCTTAATCATCAATCATAAATCATTTTCATTGACAACATTTATTACTTCATATTGAATTAACTAAAAGATATCTGCTGGATCGGCGGAACGTAATTTTCGGACTGCGATCGCACCGGAAATAATACACATAATCATAGTTAAAAGCAATACCATTACGGCCCGATCAAAACTCATAAAAACTGGTAAAAGGGTTGCATCTCTGGCGCTACTATACATAAATAATGAAAAAATAATCCCAGGGAAATATCCTAAAACTGCTAACAGTAAAGCCTCCTGAAGAATGACCATCAATAAATAGTTTTGTGTATAACCTATTGCCTTGAGAGTAGCATACTCAGCTAAATGATCTGCAACTTCTGTATAAAGGATTTGATAAACAATCACAGTCCCTACAATGAAACCCATGACAGTCCCTAATGTGAAGATAAACCCAATAGCTGTACTATTTGCCCAATAATTCCGCTCAAAATCAATAAATTCCTGCTTCGTTAAAACATTTACCTCTTTAGGTAAATACTTTCGTAATTCTTGGGCAACAACTTGAGCATCTGCTCCCGGCTTTAATCTAATCAGTCCAATATCAATTAATCCTGGCTGACGATTATTGAATATTCGCAGAAAGTTAATATCACTTGTAATTAAATTTCCATCTGCACCAAATGATGCACCTAATGTAAATAGTCCTCCTACTTTAACTTGTCGCCTTCGCACTTCTGCTGTTACAGTCTTTCCTTGGTCATAATTAGCAGCAATGGGGCCATATTCTACCCTAGAAGAACGGTCAAATAGAACTACATCAGGCAGTTTAAGTTTATCTAAATTCTCCTGGACTCCAGGTAAATTAACTATGTTAGTTTCTGGGTTCATTCCAAATATCAGGATACTACGAGGACGACCTGTTACAGGATTTTTCCAGATTGTAAAGTCCAAATATATAGGATGTACTGATCGAACTGCGGGTAAATCTAAAGCTTTATATAACCGTCTTTGAGAAAAGCTCCTCATCGCCAAAACAGCACTAGATTCACTATTGATTAAAACAATATCGCCCTGTAAGCTGTTATGAAATCGAACGTTACTATAATACAAAGCATCCCGGAAACCGAGTTGCATAAACATTAAGATATCAGCAAAGGCAATTCCTGCCAAAGCCACAGCTAGACGAGTTTTTTCTCTTGTTAGTTGTAGCCACGACAGAGGTATTTTTTGATTCATGTTATAGGCATCCAAGCACAGGTAAAATAATTCGTAATTCGTAATTC
>CAZZZY010000512.1:0-5051 GCA_964658545.1 uncultured Acetobacteraceae bacterium
AACAACGAATAAATATTTCATACATTTCACCAATTGTCTCATAATCATTTTCATCGGTTGTCCAACAGTCAACAGCATGATTCATTAACTCTAATGGCAAGAAAATATGAATTTTTTTAATATTTACTGAAGATTCATAAATTAGATTTCTTACCAATTTAGGAAGATTATCTAAAGTTTTACTGGTTGGAATTTGCTCTTTGTTGTCAATTTTAAGTTTTTCACAATCAGCAAAAGAATTTCGATGATATTCAACTAAATTTTTAATTAACCATGCTTCAACAACATAATTATCCCTAGATTGACTAATTGCTATCATTAGACAGGGATTACGACATCGTTGTTCTCGCCCTCTTCTTAATTGTGCCTCTAATTCATTCGGATTCTTAATATTTTCTTCTGTCCATATTTTTAACTGTTCTTTGAGTTTTAAAGATATTTCTAAGTTTAATAAATACAAGTATCCAACAAATTTTTGGATATAATTATATACATCTTCTGGCTGTTGAGGCAATAATAAGTTACTAATTACTTCTGTCGAATTTTGAGGTATTTTATAGTCAATTGACCGATTTGGTAAAGATGCTTTATAAGCATTTAAAATCTTATCTCTTTCTTCGTCAAAATAATCTTCCAATGTCTTAATAAGTTTGTCATGTTGCTCATTTTCTTCTTCCTTTTCTAGTTGATTTATTTCTTGCTCGATTACCTCCATTTTTTTGACAATCTCATCAAGCTGTAATTTTAAGTTGTTTTGTTCTTGAGGGTTACTTTCTCGTCTTTTTTTATCGCCTACATCTTTATAATCTTTGTTTAGCTTGTCTAAATCGTGATTGAGACGTTCGATCTCGATTTTTCTAATTCTATTCATCCCCATACCCTAACTCTTGAAGCTGTTGCTCGATCACCTCCATTTCCTTGGAAATCTCATCAAGCTGTAATTGCAAATTGTTTTGTTCTTGAGGGTTACTTTCTCGTCTCTTTTTATTCGCTACATCATTATAATCTTTTGCTAGTTTGTCTAAATCATGTTTCAACCTATCAATTTTTATTTGAGTAATGCGAGATATTTGACGAGGTTTGTTTTCCTCTAGCAATATTTTTTTGTCTCGTGTTGCAACATCATCTGTTCCCAAAAAATCCTTAAACAACTGTCCCCCTTCATTATCTTGCCAACGCAGATACAGCACCGGACGATACCACTGCTTCCCCTCAATCCCCATCGCTTCCCGTGCTTGACTGACAGCAATTCCCAAAGAATTTCTTTGCCCCAAGGAACGATAAAACTGCTCGGCGAATTTAGTAGCAGATGCAACACTGACAGAATACTGCATCGCCACTACCGAGGGAATACGCTGCCCAATCAAATTCTGTGCTGTGCCATTAAATAGCGAATCTCCCTCAACAGTCATTGCCGACTGACAGGCACTCAGTACCACCAAGGCAATACCACCAGATTTATTATTACCATCGCCCAAAGTAGACTTGCTTAGTAACGCCCCTAATTCTTCCGCACTGACATAATCTACTCCCTCATTCCCACCCTCAAATACTAAATATCCTTGTGCTTCTGGTAATTCTCTATCACATTTACGGCATTTGGTGATTTTATTACCCTTATTTATAGCGCGGCATTGGGGGTTAGTACAGCGTTTACCATACAGCCCATGTCCGTCGAAATGGAGAACCTGGGGAGCATCTTCACCCCGATGTTCGGTTAAATAGGCTCTAAGATTATCTCTTGTTGCTGAGAGTTGCACAAAGTTAATGTGTCCGTCGTTCCTAGCTTTTTTCAACCCCTGAGCGATCGCTTGCACTTCGCTATCGCCTAATTTGTTTAATCCCAAATCAGTGTCAGATGCAGATGATGATACTAAAAGTACATTGATTTTATCTGTAGGTGGTAAATTAGGCGGAGCATCTTCATAGGCTATGTAGCGAGAAATCGTCACATTGCGATTTAATAATACAAAACCTTTCCCATCGTGCAACAATTCCCAAGGATAGTCAGCTAAACGCATTCCCCGGATCACATCATCTGAAAAACTTAATTGAATGTGGAGTTGGGTATTTTCTTTCTCGTGCGATCGCAGTGAGGCGAGTAAAGCATTTTTTACCTTACTATCTGGTGGAAATAGGGATTGGAAAAGCTTTTGACCGATATTAACGAGATATTTAGGGTTGAAGTTCTGACGATTAGTATCGAGAATACCAGATGCAACCATCCATGCTTGTTCGTCTTCCTGGAAATACTGAGAGTTAAAAGCAATCATCTCCAAACACCTGAGTAAAGGCGTTAGCGTAGCGGCTCCTTCGGAGCATCGCCAATCTTTCTCAAATTCATTTTCGCCTGTAAAAAAAGGTAAAAAAGATTCGATTTCCCCTTCACCTGCTCCCCCCGTGGTAGCAATTACTTTAAATTCCTTACCACCTGTGGGGGAAAGGTATAATTTTATTGTTGACAATTCATTACTCCCTTACTACTCAGCACAAATTATTAAATCAGTGAACAGTTATCAGTTATCACAGTAACTCTCTCGGGGATTTGACCCTAACTGTTACCTACCACTTTTTAGAAGTGTGGGACTCTGACGATGCGGATAAAAAATCAATATGAACTGATAACTGATAACTGTTAAATGCCTGGGTCATCGTTTCCCTTCAGGGTTCCTTCCAGAGTTTTATCTACAAATTCCCGCCATTTTTCCGGATTTTTCTGGTAGTAAGCTTTGAGAAGTTGTTCCTTACTTAATAATGGTGAGAGCTTTACTATCACTTTTTGCACATCATCCCGACTAACTTTCCCCGATAATTCCCCACCTCCAAATTGGAGAACATTAATTTTGACACCACCACCTCCTTCTTTTTTAACTGTTACCTGTAGTTCTAATTCAACAGAATCTACGCTAAGTAGCGGTGTATCATTCTCCGAATCTGGGTAAGTAGCCAGCAGTTCTTGTTTTACTTGCTGAATGAGTTCTGCCAGACCTATTTCGGTAGACATAATAAAAATTCCTAATACAAATTAATATCTATTAAATGTTATAATTGCTACACTCGAAAATTACTACACCATTGAGATATTCACCTTCTTAGAGTAGTGACTGACTGTTTTTTTATAAGGACTAGGTTTGATTTTGAGCGATTTTTAGCTATAAGTTAGCAATAACTATAATAAAACTACAAATGTACAGAATGGGATTCCAGACTGATATTAGCAACTTCAGTAAATTTCCGATAGTAGTTTGCTTAAGCAAATTTAAGCTTTTTAACCAAATACTCGCTTTCTCAGCAGCAAACAGCAATCCCTCTACAAGCGGCTTCATGTGATTATCCCATAGAAGATATGCTGTGGGCTCCGCAGCAAAAACCCTCCGTTAATCAGTTATGGCAGGAGTGTTGGACGGCTGACCCTTATGGGCCCACTTGACAAATCTAACACTTATTGGATACTCGATTATAATCGATACCATATATCAAAAAATATCGGCTGCCTTCGGCAGGGTAAGAAAAAAAACCGTAGAGGGCTAAAGGGCAAGAGTGTAAAGAATTAAGTCCTCGCCGCGGATACTACAACCCGAAAACCGAAGTAGTCGTACCTACCGTCCGGGTCGTCGAAGTCACGAAACGCAGAACGGCAATTCCCCGGATCGTCGTTCCAAGAACCACCGCGCAGCAGCCGGGAGTGATTATCATTCTCGGTTCGATCTATATCTATCCAAGCGCTGCCGTCCGTAGGAGCGCGTTTGTAATCATTGTGCCATGCAAAGAAGAACCACAAATTATCTTCTGGTTTCAATAATGGTTCTTCAAACTGTGCATTCAAAAATCGTTTGAATCTACCTTGTGTTGGTTGAGTTTGTATTGGTGGATTTGTTTTTATTGCCGGAGAATCTTCTGTAAACTTGTTTTAGTGGCAATGCTTCAGCGCATCCCAAATAATGAGACAACGCACCAACTACTACATCCGTTTTGGATGCACCTGTTTGTTCGGCATACTTATTCAGTTTCTCCAGCAGTTCTGGGGACAATCTAACTACAATTTGAGGTTTGACCATTGCAGACAACTTTTTGATTAACTGCATGACTCTGCATTACTATTATTCAGTATGATTACGTAAAATAGCAATGTGACTCGCAAAACTCTTAATTCCGCCGAATGGGGGGAGGCGGCCAAGGATGCTTATGTGTTTAAGAGTCGCAAGGGTAAAGGGATGAAGCCGCTGCATCGCACCACTCGCACCCATGTAGAGAATTTATAGCTATCCAGCCAACTAAACTTCACCAATAATTGGTATACAATTACACAGAAATACTGAGGCACTTAGTCTTTTAAAAAAGACAGAATCAAGCAAATTTCTAGCTGAATTTATGTTTAAAAAGTTAGGCGTAACATCTGCTAAATGGATGCGGACAACGACAGAAGTATTCAGTAGCATCTTTCCTGTTAATGTAAAAATCAAAGTTTTTGAGCCATCACAAATTTATGAAGCCCAAAACATCCCAAATAATTGGCGAAGCTCCATTACAAACTGGGAGTTATGCCTTTTTCTTTGAAGAAGTTGATTTAGACTATCTGCGGATGGAGGAAAATGGTATCGTTACTTCAACTCGCCAGCAACCAGTAAGTCCCTATATTGTTGTCAATATCAAAAAAGGAATTACCCTAGCTGCTGATCAAATCGAAAAAAACTTAGCGGCAGAAGTCTTAGCGGCATACAATAAAACCTCTAGCTATCCAGTCACTTCCTCAACTACATCTGTATCTTACTTTGATGCACTAGGAGAACTAGGTAACACAATACGTCTAGCGACATCAGTTCAACGTTACTTTGAGCTAAAGCAGACAGTAGTCCCACTCTCACCAGCTGAAACCACCCGCTTAAGCGATTTATCTACTTACCTGAAAGCTAATTTGCCTGATTTCGGGAAAATTGTAGGCAGTTAATCAACCTCTTTACATTCTGGCTCGTGTTCTGGTAAATCTTCCAGATTGTGTACAGTGACAAATTAAATGACGTTGAGACAAATTCATGTCATCAAGCTACGCC
>CAZZZY010000513.1:0-5047 GCA_964658545.1 uncultured Acetobacteraceae bacterium
CAAATTGAAAATCCCAAATTGTTTGACTGTTAGCTCTGGACAGTTAAATTTATTTACGTCCAGTCCCTTAATTGAGAATATTGTCTCAATTAATAGTTTAATTTATTTATGTCTAAATTTATCATGAATGTTGCAATCATTGGTTGTGGTTATGTTGGTTATCAAGTTGCTAAATATTGGCGGCAAAAAATGAATTTGGTTGTCAGTGCAACCACAACTTCCTCTGAGCGTGTCCCTGCACTACAATCAGTATCCCAAAGAGTTGTCGTTACCTGCGGGAATGACCTAGATAGTCTAAAATCGCTTTTGCACAATCAAGATGTTGTCCTTTTGAGTGTTGGTGCAAAAGGTGCGGAAGTTTATGAAGAAACTTATCTAAAAACTGCCCAAAATTTAGTTTCATCCTTACAGCATATTCAGACTGTAAAACAATTAATATACACAGGGAGTTATGCAGTCTATGGTGACAGAAATGGTGTATGGGTAGATGAAGAAACGCCCCTTGCACCCGCTAATTTAAATGCCCAAATTCTCCGAAAAACAGAGGATATTTTGCTATCAGCATCTAGCGAAAATCTCCGCGTTTGTATCTTCCGCTTAGGAGGAGTTTATGGACCTGGTAGGGAACTGTTGAAAATATTTAGTAAATATTCTGGTACAACCCGTCCCGGTGGCGATGAGATCACGAATTGGATTCACCTAGATGATATTGTTGGTGCAATAGAATTTTCCCGTCACCGTCGTTTGCAAGGGATTTACAATCTGGTAGATGATGCACATCTCACCAGCCGAGACTTGCTAGATAGCCTATTTGAAAAACATAATTTACCCAAAGTTATATGGGATACTTCTATTAAGAGTACTCGCCCATATAATGCTTGGGTATCTAATGAAAAGCTGAAAGAAGCTGGATACCAGTTAATTCATCCACAGATGATTTTTTAGCAAGTATTAAAACTAGGAATTATGCAACCAGCCTCTGTAACTAACACAACCAACTTGACAGCATCTCCTAGCCAGTTTTACACTTGGCAGAATTATCGTTGCGCTTACGAAGTTCATCAACCAACTAACACAACATCTCAGGGTATTCCCTTACTGTTAATTCATCCTATTGGTGTGGGATTGTCGCGGCAGTTTTGGCAGCGATTTTGTCGTGAATGGTATAATTCAGGTCACTATAATTCAATTTACAACCCTGATTTACTAGGATGTGGTGAAAGTGATATGCCTCATTTGGCTTATACTCCTAGTGATTGGGCAGGACAATTACAGTACTTTTTACAAACAGTAGTGCAAAAACCTGTCATTGTAGTAGTACAAGGTGCCTTATTACCAGTTGCAATCGCATTAATCCAAAAGGAATCAAACTTAATTTCCAGACTTGTAGTTTCTGGGCCTCCAGCGTGGGCTTTGATGACAAATAAACCACCAGAATGGCAGCAAAAATTTCTTTGGAATGTGTTAGATTCGCCTTTTGGAAGTGCTTTTTATCGCTATGCACGCACCCCTAAGTTTTTACGTTCTTTCTCAACTCGCCAACTTTTTGCTTCTGAGAATGCTGTAGATACAGAGTGGTTGAATACACTGCTTGTAGGTGCAGAAAATCTTGCTAGTCGCCATGCAGTGTTTTCTTTTTTAGCAGGGTTTTGGCGAGAGGATTATACTAGCTCTATTGCCTCTATTCAGCAATCAACATTAGCGGTTGTGGGGGAAACTGCATCGAGTATTAGTCAAAATAATGGAAAAGAAACGCCAGACAAGCTTTTGGCAAACTACCTCGCCTGTTTGCCTCAAGGTCGAGGTATAAAGATAAATGGGCGCAATGTTTTACCCTATGAATCAACTGCTGAATTTATAACAGCGATCGCTCCATTCATTAATGAAGTTTCTTAGCTAGATTGATAGTTACATTATACCAGTCCTGCCATGCTAGGTTATGACTGGAATTGATTATTTCAGGAAGCAAAATTATGTTCCCCAATCGCCAAGGACAAAGAGTGCCCAATGTCACTTTTCATACTCGAAATAACAACGAGTGGGTGGATGTGACAACCGATGAGTTGTTTGCTAATAAGACAGTGGTTGTCTTCTCTTTACCAGGTGCTTATACTCCGACTTGTTCATCAACTCATCTCCCTGGCTATAACGAGTTGGCTGGGGTTCTCAAAGAAAATGGTGTCGATGACATTATCTGTATTTCTGTCAATGATGCCTTTGTCATGAACGAATGGGCAAAGGATCAAGAAGCAGAAAATGTTACACTAATTCCCGATGGCAACGGTGAATTTACTGAGGGTATGGGTCTGCTGGTAGATAAATCAGACTTGGGGTTTGGGAAGCGATCGTGGCGCTATTCTATGCTGGTAAGAGATGGTGTAATTAACCAAATGTTTATTGAGCCAGATGAGCCAGGAGATCCCTTTAAAGTATCCGATGCTGAGACAATGCTGAGATATCTCAACCCCCAAGCCGCGAAGCCCGAAACAGTTTCTCTGTTTGCAAAAGTCGGTTGTCCCTTCTGTGCCCGGGCTAAAGCGATGCTTAAGGAACATGGCATTAACTATGAAGAAATTACCTTGGGTAAAGATATCACCACCCGCTCCTTACGAGCAGTTACAGGAGCGACAACAGTTCCCCAAGTATTTATCGATGGTAAATTAATTGGTGGTTCTGAAGCTCTAGAAGCCTACTTCGCAACTAAATAGCTTTCACTAGGGGCGTACAGATGTGCGTCCCTACAAGTATTCTTTGAACCTTAGTAACGGCGATCGCACTAAATCTGTTAAACCAATAACATAGCATTTTGCGATCGCTTCACTGCTGTTTGCAATTCCTCCGACAACCAGCTATCAAATTGTGGATAAACTGGCGATCGCGGCACCAATTCCCACCCAGCAGGCTGTAAAATATCTCTCAAAGCTTCTTCCTGAATATGGGGATAATCAGGATTCACTTCATCTTTGGGCCCAATTCCGCCCAAATCCCTAGCACCAGCTTCGATACAAGCAAGTAACCAGCAGTCATCCTTAACTAAATTCGGCGGAATTTGAATAGTAATATCTGGCGGTAAAATCTCACGGGCTTTAGCAATTACTTCTGGTAACTGATGGGGATCAAAATGAGGTGCATCAAAAGTTTGCTGATGTCCAGGACTATGAGGTTGCAGGATGACTTCTTGAATATGATGGTAACGTAGGTGCAAGTTAGATATAGCTTCTAAGGTTTCCCACCAATCATTAGCTGTTTCTCCAATTCCCAAAAGTAACCCAGTGGTAAAGGGAATTTGTAACTCTCCCGCCCATTGCAGTTGTTGTAAACGAACTTCTGGTAATTTACTCGGTGCGTGCCGATGTACACTATTTAACAATGTTGGTGTTAACTGTTCCAACATCAGCCCCATCGAAACATTTACACCCTTAAGCTTTTGCATTTCCTCAAAACTCAATGGCCCCGCATTGGTGTGTGGTAAAAACCCCATTGAAAGCGCTAACTCGCACAAATCATAAATTCGCCCAAACCACGCCTCACGCTTTGGCGAATGGGGATGCACTTCACCACTAAGTATGAGGATTTCACAGACTTTTTCGCTTTGAAGTGGTTTTAAAATACTTCTTGCATCTGAAAGACTTATCCAGGGACTTTTACCCGGTTCACTACGAAAGTTGCAGTAACTACACCGATTAAAGCATTCGTAAGTGGGAACGATTGTATAAGCAGGGCTATAGGTGACAAGACGAGAATTATTAATTGGCATAATCAGGATAATCTCAAGTAATGCCTTATTCAAACTATATAGATTACCGTGTAATTCTTGTTGCCAAGATATTAGATAGAGAATAACTATTTAGCTTTGTAAATTTCTGGTAATTGCCACCAAGGAATATGGGGAGATTCGTGATGTTCTTCATGGTAGCCAAAATGATAGCACGTGATAAATGACCACCAAATTGGACGGCTAATCGTTTGGGAACGATGAGGCTGAATATAACCTCCTATGGGTTCCCTATGGGGTAGAAAAGTCCCAAAATAAAATAATTGGAATGAACTTAAAAGCGAAGGAATCACCCAAAAGTCCGTTAGATTTGTATGGGGTATATGGAGGATATAGTTAGCAAAGTGATAGATAATAGTCAAGGCAATGATTTGTCCCCAACTCCAGTAACCCTTCATAAAATGAAAATACCACGCGAAGAAATTTTTGTGTTTACCATTATGAAAATCTGGGTCTATTGTACTTGCTGGATTGTGGTGGTGTATCCAATGTTTTTTCAATAATTTTTTATATGGTAAAAGACCATAAAGAGATAAAGTTAATGTCCCAATAAAATGATTAATCTTGGTGTTCTGGGGAAAAACTACCCCATGCATAGCGTCATGAGATGTAATAAATAATCCTGTATATAAAAATGTTTGCCAAAGGATGCTAGGCAATAGCATCCAAAATGTTAACTTGGAGATGTCAAGGGAAAGTAATAAACTCAGGCTAATGACCCATACAGTAACAATGATAATAGCGATGAAAAGTCCCTTAAACCGAGATTTATTTTTCACTACTGGGGTCAGTTTTGTTTGATGACTGGGTGGTTGTTCTAATTGAATCACGCTTTTACTCCGCCTAGTATTCAAATGAAAATTCCTAAAATATAGTCACGACAAAAAGCACTAACCACCATCCAGAAAAATCTATTAGTGGTCAGTGTTTTGTATTGGACAGTGCCAATACTTTCATAATATGTACAAATATTAAGATACTTTAACTATTATTACACATACAACCACTATACCCAAAACTTTTTTTGGTTGAGAGGCATAAAGTATAAATAACAACACTAATAATTTTAGTGCTTACAGAAAGCAGTGTTTCTATCTGGGAATTTCTAAACAGATGAAGCCTGAGAAAGGGTGGTCAGATAATAGACCTGCTCTAATAAACTTACTCTGAAACAACGTATTTTCGTTGAACACCTTAAAAGGGCTAGTACGTCACGACGGAAATAAGCCACCCATTTAAAATCGCTAGACATCCTACAAAATCAGCGTTCTT
>CAZZZY010000514.1:0-5042 GCA_964658545.1 uncultured Acetobacteraceae bacterium
ACAGAGGCGCAGAGAACACAGAGAGAACAAAGAAATGCTTAACTGAACTGTATTGCGACAAGCTGACCGATAGTTAGCTCCCACAGATGTTGCTGAACGGATTAACTGCTTGCCAATAACATCTGCCGTTCGGCTCTGTGGAAGGGCTTCTACTAAGCGAATTACTCGCAATGCTAACTGCTTTGTTCTCCGCTTAAAATCCTCTTCATTCATAATCCAAAATCTAAAATCTAAAATTCATTTGACTTTAAACTTACTAGCAGTTGTTAATAAATCTTGCGCCATCCCTGATAATTCTTGAAACACAGTAGCAATTTCTTGAGATTCAGCAAAAGTCTTATTAGCAATTTCTGCTACATCTTGCATTGATTTGGTGACTGTTACAGATTGCGTCATTTGTTTTTGAGTTGCGGCGGTAATTCGCTCGATTAGCTGACTAATTTCGGCAGTTGCAGAAACGATCGCATTCAAGTTTTGGCGAGTATCACTAACAAGATTTGTGCCTTCTACTACCTGCTGAATACCAGTTTCCATCGCTACTGCAACTTCCCCAGTTTCTGCTTGAATCTCCTGAACTAATTTTTCTATTTCGATGGTTGCTGCTGCTGACTGGCGAGATAAAGAACGGACTTCATCAGCTACAACTGCAAAGCCTTTGCCATATTCACCGGCACGGGTGGCTTCAATGGCTGCATTCAGAGCCAGTACGTTTGTCTGTGTGGCAAAATTACCAATCAAATTCACCACTTTAGAGATTTTTTGCGAAGATTCACTAAGGCGTTTAATCTTTTTGCTGGTTTGAGCAACGGTTTCACGAATTCCTTGGATGGCTTTGACAGTTAAGTTCATCGCAGTATCGCCAGATTCTACAGTTTCATTGGCTTGTTGCACTGCTAGTTGCACTAATTCGGCATTGGCCACCACCGCTTGAGTAGAGTCCACCATCTGTTGAATTTCGCCTAATGCTGCGGTGATTTCCTCAGATTGTTGTTGCGCCAGATTAGTCAGTCCCGCTAGTGAAGTCTCGCTATTGCTAGAAGTTTGGGCAACTTGTTGAGCAGCCCCCTGTACCTGAAGAACTATTTGTCGCAGTGCTTGCAGAGTATTATTGTAAGCATCGGCGATCGTACCTAGTTCATCTTCTGTAATAGGTGCGCGTACTGTTAAGTCACCGTTGAGAGCAGGTCTAAGGGCTGTTAGGAGTTGAATAGATCGTTGTTGTAGTAACTCCTTGGCTGCCTTTTCTCGTGCTGCTGCTTCTGCTAATTTGGCTGACTGCCCTTGTACTTGTTGCAAATATTCGGTATGTTGTAATGCCAGTCCTAACTGGTTGCCAATGCGTGCTAACAACGTGACTTCCGATTCTTCCCAATCACGGGTTCCAGAATTTTGATAAGCTGCCAGCAATCCCCACAATTGTTCTCCAGCAAATACAGGAACAATTACATAAGCTTTGACTTCAAATTGCTCTAAAATTTCAATGTGGCAATTAGAATGACCTACCTGATAGATGTCATTTACCACAAAGCTTTCAGCATGGATATATCTACCTCCTTGAGTTTCTTGCAAGTGAGTATCTTCCCAGACAGTTTTGATATCAGGGCCTACCACTTTTACCCAAGTATGACCTACTGATTCTGCTACAAATTCGCCACTCCAATCAGGGTTGAACCGATAGACGGCGACGCGATCGCACCGCAGTAATTGCCGTACTTCTTGAGTAGTTGTTTTAAAGATTTCTTCTACATCTAAAGATTGCCGGATGCGGTTACTGATCTTGGTGACAGCTTTCTCTTGTTCCGCTATCTGAGCTAGTTTTTCAGATTTCAACCGCACTAATTCCAAATAATCTATCTGTGATTTGGCTAGGCTAAATTGCAAGCTAGTCTGAACCAAAAAGTTAACTTCCCAGGTTCGCCATTCACGGGGGCTAGAATTTTGATAAGCTGCCAGCAAACCCCACAATTTATCCCCGAAGAATATAGGAACAATTATGTAAGCTTTAGCTTCAAACTGCTCTAATATCTCAATATGGCAGGGAGCAAGTCCTACTTTATAGATATCATTAACGATAAAGTTTTCACCTCTGATATACCTACCTCCCTTAGTTTCTTGCAAGTAGGTATCATCCAAAACGGTTTTAATATCAGGGCCTACTAGTTTTGACCAACCAGTACCCACAGACTCAGCCACAAATACGCCACCCCAGTCAGGGTTAAAGCAATAGACGGCGACGCGATCGCATCGTAGTGATTGACGCACTTCTTGAGTGGTTGTTCTAAAGATACTATCAACATCTAAAGATTGCCGGATGCGGCCTACTATCTTAGTAAAAGCTTTTTCTTGTTCAACTATCTGAGCTAGTTGCTCAGATTTATGATGCATTTGTTCCAGATATTCGCCTTGTGAGATAGCCACACCAAATTGCAGTCCAATTTGAGTCACAAAGCTTTCTTCCCAAGGTTGCCAATCACGAGGCCCAGAATTTTGATAAGCTGCTAGCAAGCCCCATAATTTCTCTCCAGAAAATATGGGTGCAATGATATAAGCTTTCATTTCATACTGCTCTAAAATATCAATGTGGCATTGAGCATGACCCATTTTATAGATGTCTTTGGCCACAAAAGTTTCACCCTTGGCATAACGTCCTCCTTGGGTGTCTTGTAAATGGGTATCTTCCCAGACCATATAAAAATCAGGGCTGACCATTTTTATCCAGCCATTACCCACTGACTCTGCGACAAACTCGCCACTCCAGTCAGGTTTGAAGCGATAAACGCCGACGCGATCGCATTTTAGTAATTGACGTACTTCTTGAGTGGTTGTTTGAAAAACCTTATCGACACTTGATGCCCGCAGAATTTTGTCGATGACTTTAGCTACCGATTTTTTTGCTAGTATTCGCTGTTGTTCTTCTTTTTTGAATTCAAAACTCTGCAATTTATAGATTAGTTCTGTTGTAATTTGAGATAGGAGACTAATTTCTACTTCTTGCCACTGCCGTGTTGAGTAGCAATTATTTACTACTAGTAACCCCCATACTTTACCTTCTACGACAATCGGTAAACTCAAACTAGCTTTAATTTGAAATTTATCTAGCAGTTGCTTTTGATAGGGTGTAAGTTGTATCTGATTGATATCGTCAATAACTACAGCTTCTATATAGTCTTGATTGGTATATAAACCAAAAATAATTCCGGGGATATTTTCACCTAAAGTCGGTGTCCAACCCAGTGTTCTAGATTCTGCTAAAACATTACCTGAATCAAGGGAAGTAAACTGATAAATTAAGGCGCGATCACAGCCAATTTTTTCTCTAATCTGCGCTACAGTAATTTTAAGCAGTGTATCCATATCTGGCGCTTGACGCAGATGAGTTGCGATGTCTTGCAACTGTCGCCGCCAATTTTTAAATTCCTGAGCGATTGCATTTAATAAAGATATTTCATTGCTAGCAATATTTGCTATATTAGCGTTCCCATTAATATTTTCTACTTCAGAAATTAGATGCTCGCTCTCATGGCTATTGTTATACAAAAATGTCATTTGATTAACCTCAGATTTTTTGATGGATAATAATTGGATATTTGGCGGGTAAGCATGAACTATTGTTTGGTTAGCAAGGATTAGAAGTTTTCAAAATACTGTACCTAATCACTCATTATCAAACGTTCAATTATGAATCTTCCACATGGGAGCTTGGATAATCGTGATGGCATCCAAATTGAAAATCATATCTTCTGAATCATTAATAAAGTATCCCTGTAAGAAAGGTGATATTTTAGGATAAAATAATTCGGTGCTTGGGGGTTTCATTTGCTGAATATCCAGCCATTCAATGTCTATAAGCTGTCGCACCAATAGTCCCAAATACTTACCATTATTTTCCAAAACAATCGCCATCATTTTTGAAAGTAAATTTACTCCTTGCGAAATTGGAGGATAACCTAACATTGCCTCTAAGTCTACTAACCAAAGCATTTCACCGCGCCAGTTATAGATCCCCAAGACGCAGTTGGGCATCTGAGGAACGCCACATATTTCTGGTAATGATACTTGCAAAACTTCTGTGATGTGTTGTAACGAAATTACGGCTGTATCCCTGACTCCCAAATTAAAACTTAAAAACTTGTCCTTAGTTTCCAAAGTTATCGATCCTTTGTCCTTGATGATTTATTTCTAGCCAGCATTGACAATGATTATTTAATCTTGGCACTGGTTATAGATTAGAAAAAGTGACTTTTTGGAGTATTTCTCTACTAACTTACTACTTGTTAATTAGTTGCTTCACAATTACCACTAATTCATCTCGATCAATTGGTTTTGATAGATAACCCTCAGCGCCCAACATATTACCCCAAATTTTATCTACATCGCTATTTTTTGTAGAACAGAAAACTACAGGTATTTTGCTAGTGATGGGGTTATTTTTCAGTTCTCGGCAAATTTCAAACCCACTTTTCCCTGGTAAAATTACGTCGAGAAATATTAGGTCTGGCTTATTTTTATCTATTTTGTCTTGAGCCTCTTCACTGCTTGTAGCGCTAATCACTGAATAACCTGCCTGTTGCAAATAACGGCTGATTATTTGCATATCTGTTAAGCCATCTTCAACAACTAAAACAGTATTCATAGCAATTATCCTTTATTTTTTTAACAATGTAAACAAATTAAATATACAAATCCTAAATGATTAGGGAACAAAGATATGGAAAAGACTAGGGACTAGACCCTTTGCCATAACCAATACTTCACAATTCAAATAGAATTGTTATAAATACAAAAAATTGTATTTGTCTAATTCTGATTCAATCTTTATGTATTAACCTCAGAAGAAGTACGTAATGAGCAGAGCTTAATATATATTTTTGTGAATATAAAATTATTTTACCGTCGGGGTTTAAGAGTCAGAATAGTTAAACAATCAAGAGAACATTTGATTAATCAATATACCAATCATATTAGATTACTTCTGAAGTATGACTTCTTACTGGAGTTTGGACTAATTTGGATTCAACCAGCAATTAAGAGAACAGCAAGAC
>CAZZZY010000515.1:0-5042 GCA_964658545.1 uncultured Acetobacteraceae bacterium
CGAAGAAACATCGGTTCCTAACAAGTTCCCCCCTGCTCCCCTGCTCCTCTGCTCCCCCATCTCCCCCATTCCCCACTCCCTAGAAGCCAAAATAAAGTTATAACTCTTGTGGAATTATCACTAATGCAATCAGCAAACAAACTGCCGCGATGGTTAACTATAGGATTGGCATTTCCCATTATTATTCTCAACGGTTGGCTATTGCTCCAGGTTGTACAGTATTTTCAACCCTTGGTCAGTATTATCGCTGCCGCCATCCTACTGGCTTTTGTCTTGAACTATCCAATCCAGTTTCTCCAAGAACAAGGGGTAAAACGTAACCTAGCGATCGCAGGAGTGTTGCTTTTGACTGTAGTGATTTTAGTAGCTTTAGGCATCACCTTGGTTCCCCTAATTATCCAACAGCTCGTTGAGCTAGCTAATATTTTGCCCAGTTGGATTGACTCTGGGACTCAGCAGCTGCAAACTTTCCAGGATTGGGCGTTAAGTCAACAACAGCTTCCCATTAATTTAAGTGGTTTATTTACCCAAGTTCTGGAACGATTATCTAACCAACTTCAGTCCTTCACTGGTAGAATTCTTGGTTTTGCCGTTGATACCATTGGTATTGTCCTCAACGTGCTGCTAGCGGTAGTGCTGACTGTCTACTTAATATTAAACGGCGAACGTCTTTGGGACGGAATGTTTCAGTGGTTTCCCCATAACATTGGGTCAAAAGTTCGGGAATTACTGCGAGAGGATTTTCACAATTACTTTATCGGTCAAGCAACACTCGGAGCTATCTTAGGTGTGACAATTACACTGGCATTTTTAGCGCTGCAAGTTCCCTTGGCTCTACTTTTTGGCATCGGGATTGGTTTGTTTTCTCTCTTCCCCTTTGGTACAGGAGTAGGTATTGCCATAGTAAGTCTTTTGGTGGCGTTACAAAACTTTTGGTTAGGAGTTGAAGTCTTAGGTGTAGCTGTTGCGATCGACCAAGTTAATTCTAATTTTGTTGCACCTCGAATTCTTGGTAATTTGACTGGTTTAAATCCCGTGTGGGTGGTGATTTCTTTGCTGTTGGGGGCAAAGTTGGGAGGAGTACTGGGTTTGTTAATTGCAATCCCTATTGCCAGTTTTATCAAGGATGCAACAGATAGCTGGCGGGCCGGAGAGTTTAATAAGATAGATGACATCCTGTCAGAACCTGTTACAGTAACAAGTGAAACAGCAGGAACTTATAGTTAGAATTCAATATGGCAAAACTGACTGAAAATGTCTATCCTTTGCTCATTGCTTGTTGTTCTGAACAAGTTCATAATTAAGCTGAACTGGAATTTTAATTATAAACTCAGTCCCTTTGCCAAAAGCCGATACGCATTCCAACTGACCACCATGTTTTTCCACAACAATTTGATAGCTGATAGATAGACCTAGTCCAGTTCCTTTCCCAACTGGTTTAGTGGTGAAAAAGGGATCAAACAATCGCTTTTGTAAACCCTCTGGAATTCCCGGGCCATTATCGGAAATCCGAATAATTACTTGGTTGTCATCAGTGAGTTGAGTCCGAATGCAAATTTTTCCTTGAGCCTTTACTAATGATGGATGATTAATAACTAGTGACTCTTCTAGAGCATCCATCGCATTCGCCAAAATATTCATAAATACTTGATTGAGTAACCCAGCGTAGCACTCAATTTTGGGAATTTCACCATATTCTTTAATAATGTTTATGCTTGCACCGATTTGGTGATTTTGGAGACGACTGTGTAAAATTACCAAGGTACTATCAATACCTTCATGAATATCAACTAATTTTTTCTCAGATTCATCGAGGCGAGAAAAGTTTCGTAGGGAAAGAATGATTTGCTCGATTCGCTTAGTACCAACCTGCATAGAAGTGAGAAGATTGGGGAGATCAGTAGTTAAAAAATCCAGTTCAATTTGTGCGATCGCAGTTTTAATTTCCGCTTCTGGTTCAGGATAACATTGTTGGTACAATCTAATGAGATGGAGTAGATTTTGACTATATTCGATGGCGTGAACAAGGTTCCCAGCAATAAAGTTTACAGGGTTGTTGATTTCGTGTGCAATCCCAGCAACGAGTTGTCCTAATGCAGCCATTTTTTCATTCTGAATTAATCGCGTATAGTTTTGCTGAAGATCACGAAAGCCTGCTTTGACAACTCTAGATTGTTCCTCTACCTGCTGTAGCTGAATGAGTGTTAATACATGAATTTGGGAGTAGGCTAAGAGTAATTGATGAAAATCGACTAACTTATATTTTTCAGACGTAGTTTTAAATAAAATCGGCTCATAGATAATTTTGGATGGTCGTTGCAAAGCTACCTCAGTGGCTTTGACAATGAGCGTATCTTCAGAAAATGCTAATATCTCTGGCTGGAAAAACTTGTAAAGAATTCTAATCGGTTTTATAGCAAATAGTGCCAAACTGTAGGGATAGCTCATTTGCTCAAAAAATTTACGCCGCGAAATCACCCCTACATATTGTTGATTATTATTGAGGATAATTCCTGGCAATAAAGGCTCTTGTTTAAAGAGGATAGCTAAATCATTGCCCGGACGATCTATTTCGATGTGAACTTGCCAAGAGGGTAATTCTTGTAAAGTTGATTCTAATTGCAAGTTTACCTTATCAGCACTTATTGTATCATCAATATTCAGAATGCTCTCAAGGCTTGATTGCTGAAGTGATATTTCTGGTAACATCATGAATACCCGTCTCTATAATTTCAAAGTTCATCAATCGTTACAAACTTATCTTTCCCAGATTGCTACCCAAAATCACAGTGGAGATGTGGGAATTATAGATTACTTCAGCGAATCCAATATTTTTATGAGTCGAAAGGAAATAAGTTACCCAATATTGGGATATAAACTAGACCAAGTTTAAGCAGAGTTTAAGTAGAGGTAAAAATAACATTATAATTAATTTATATCCAGCAATAATAAAATACATGGGTGTTTTATCATTAGATAACTCAATCTTGACTTGTTTCGATAACAGAATGTGCTAAAAACGCAATAATGGGTGTATCAACCAACAACCCGGACGTTGGGTAAAATATCCTTGAGCGATCGCAATTCATCTCGAATATCAAGCTATCATCGGATATTGTGGAATTTCCACGCGTAACTCAATAGCATCTATGACCGCTTCTCACTCTGAAACTCCATCTACCAAACCCGACGCAAGTACTTTTATTTCCGACCATCAACAGGTAGACCGCAGTAAGCTAAGTCAAATGTACCTGCACTATGTCGAGACGAAGGATAAATATCCTCACGCGGTATTGCTGTATCGGGTGGGAGATTTCTTTGAATGCTATTTCCAAGATGCTGTAAAACTAGCGCAAGAATTAGAACTAGTCCTCACTAGCAAGCAAGCTGGAGAACAAGGAAGAGTGGCGATGTCTGGTGTTCCGCACCACGCTTGGGAACGCTACACGACGATGCTAGTAGAAAAAGGCTATGCAGTGGTAATTTGCGACCAAGTGGAAGATGCTTCTGAAGCTGCTGGTAGATTGGTGCGCCGCGAAGTAACGCGCATTCTTACCCCCGGCACTTTGCTGGAAGAGGGAATGCTAAAATCAAGTCGCAATAATTACCTAGCAGCAGTGGTAATTGCCGCAAATCATTGGGGTTTAGCTTATGCAGACATCTCCACAGGAGAATTCCTGACAACTCAAGGTAGTGATTTAGAACATCTGACACAAGAATTAATGCGCTTGCAACCTTCAGAGGTGTTAGTTCCTACAAATGCGCCTGATTTGGGTAGTTTACTGCGTCCGGGAGAAACTTCGCCCCATCTACCCCAGTGTTTACCACCATCATTTTGCTATAGTTTGCGATCGCAAGTACCGTTTTCCCAAGGCGAAGCTAGACCTAGATTATTGCAGAAATTTAAGGTGCGATCGCTCGAAGGACTCGGTTGCGATCATCTCCCCCTCGCCGTCCGTGCGGCTGGCGGTCTTCTAGAATACCTAGAAGATACCCAAAAAGAAAACCCCGTTACCCTCCAAAGACTCCGCACCTACACTGTCACCGACTACCTAATTGTAGACAATCAAACCCGCCGTAACCTAGAAATTACCCAAACCGTCCGGGATGGCACTTTTCACGGTTCTCTACTCTGGGCATTAGATAAAACTAATACAGCAATGGGTGGGCGGGCTTTACGGCGGTGGTTATTGCAACCACTACTTGATATTAAAGGCATTCGGGCGCGTCTTGATACCATCCAAGAATTGATGGAAAATACGCCCTTGCGTCAGGATTTGCGGCATTTATTACGCCAAATCTATGACCTAGAACGTCTGACCGGAAGGGCGGGTTCTGGTACAGCTAATGCTAGAGATTTAGTAGCTTTGGCAGATTCCCTCTCACGCTTACCGGAATTATCCCACTTAGTAACTGAGGCGCGGTCTCCATTCCTCAAAGCTTTGCAGAAAGTCCCAAGTGTGTTGGAAGAATTAGCACAAAAGTTACACACGCATCTTGTGGAGTCGCCACCCATACTAATCAAAGAAGGTGGATTGATTCGCCCTAGCGTCAATCCCTTGTTGGATGAAAGGAAGGGGACTGTAGAAGCAGACCAGCAATGGATTGCCAACTTAGAAGTTGATGAGAGGACTAAGACGGGAATTTCGACACTGAAGGTAGGATTTAACAAAACTTTTGGTTACTATATCAGTATTTCCCGCAACAAAGCTGACCAAGTACCTGCTAATTACATCCGCAAGCAAACCCTCACCAATGAAGAACGTTACATCACCCCAGATTTGAAGGAACGAGAAGCCCGGATTCTCAGCGCCCGGGATGATTTAAATCAGTTGGAATATGAGATTTTTACAGCCTTGCGGGAAGAGGTAGCACAAGAGGCGGAGGTAATTCGCAATCTATCTCGGGCAGTGGCGGCGGCAGATGCATTGTGTGGTTTAGCTGAGTTGGCGGTGCATCAAGGTTACTGTCGTCCAGAAATGTTGTCAGGAAGAGAGATAAATATTGTTGATGGCCGTCATCCGGTGGTGGAACAGTCTTTA
>CAZZZY010000516.1:0-5019 GCA_964658545.1 uncultured Acetobacteraceae bacterium
AGAACAGGACACAAGCTAAATCGAGAACAGCGACGTTATGTTCACAAACAGAAACATCAAAAATATGGATACTGGATGATTGCGCTCGACCGAACTCAGTGGAAGGGGCGGAATATATTTATGGTGACTTTGGTGTGGGGGACTCATGCCTTACCACTTTATTGGGAAACATTAAATCATGTGGGTAACAGTAATCTAAAAATACAAAAACGCCTCTTGAATACGGCGCTTTCGCTGTTGAAAAAGTGTCGAGTTGTGGTGTTAGCAGATCGGGAATTCCATAGTCCAAAACTGGCTCAATGGCTTGATAACAAAGGAATATACTTTGCCTTACGTCAGAAAAAAGACCTTCACTTCCAGGAATCCGCAGTCCTTGAATATCAAATTCTCAAAAACCTTGGATTTAAGCCAGGAATGTCAAATTTTTACATGGGAGTCAAATGTGGTAAAGGGGAAGAATTGGGTTTATTTAATATCGCTATTCATTGGAAGAGAAAATATCGCAAAAAAGGTCCGAAAGAGCCTTGGTATATCTTGACGAATCTGCCAACACTTCAACAAACTTTATCCTTATATAGATGTCGTTGGGGAATTGAGCAATTCTTTAAGGATTGTAAAACTGGTGGCTATAACTTAGAAGACAGCAAAGTCAATGAGACTCGTTTTTTAGCCTTAGTTTTATTGATTGTCATTGCTTATAGTTTAGCTACTATGCATGGTCAACGGATGAAAAAACTAGGTATTGAGACTTATGCTGGACGTATTCAACAACATAATGACCAGACCCCACGCCAGAGTGATTTTAGCTTTGCTCTCTACGGACAACTATGGATCTATGGCATGGAATTATGGTCTGATTTAGCTTTGAGATTGATGGCTCTCAAGCCTCACAAACGCTTCTATTTCCAGCGTGGCTTTCAGGCTCTATCCCTTATTCAACAAGCTGTGTAGCTATGTTGTCACCCGTTAAGTAGAAGCTCTTTACTTAAACCCCCAAAGTTCGTTAAGGAATGCTGTAAATTATTTGGGTTAGGGACGTAATGCCTCAAAGCTGAGTCTTCTTAGTCCAATACTTTCCTGTAGCTGGTGAAGTGCGATCGCATCCCAATTTTAAATTCTTTGATCACATTTGATCACAAAACTACGTAAAAACACGGTTTCTAAATTATTTTCTCCCAAAAGCCATAGAAGAAAGTGAATATACACGGATTTATCTGGATCATAAAATTAAAAGCCCCACTCAGTTTTGAGCAGGACTATGTAAAGTTTTATTAATGAACATTAGAAATCTTTATCTTAGAAAAAGTTCATTATTGTAATAATACTAACGCTGGTCAACATTATTAAAGCGCCCATAATTATGGATTGTCCTAAAGCATTGGGCAATTTTGAATTGTTCATTTAAGTAAAATCCTTTTTGTTAATACTCTCTTAAACATATCAAAATCAGTATAAATATCTATGAAAGTCCTGTAAAACTTAAATTTCCGTAAAGTTTCTTAGTAAATACTCTAATTATTACTCGTGTATTCGTTTTGACTGAATATTAAAAATAGGACAACGCCCAACGCCCCTCATAAGCACTCGGCACTGGGAACGGGCTAAATGCCCCGCTACCGGAACTGTTTTGCCCAATGCCCATTCCCCATTCCCATAATGTAGTAATTTCCGAACAGATAATTACCTTATCTCCGAGCGGAATACGCGCCTTTATAGGTTAAAATAAATCTTAACGAAGGTAAAATTATTTGAACAGAAAATTATCATGACAGTCTCCACGGCATCTAGAAACCAAACGATCGCTTTTGACTTAGAAAAATTAAATGAGCAATTTGAAACTGCCACTCCCAAAGACATACTGGCATGGTCTATAGAGAATATCCCAACGGGGCTGGTGCAAACGAGCGCCTTTAACGTGGATGACATGATAATTACCCATATTCTTTACAGTGAACTAAAGCATCCCGTTCCTGTGATTTTTCTCGACACCTTGCACCACTTTGCTGAAAGCCTAGAATTAGTAGCCAAAGCCAAACAAATCTACAACCTGGATTTGCAAACTTTCAAAACTCCAGATGTAGACACCCGCGAAGCCTTTGAAGCCAAATACGGTAACAAACTCTGGGACAAAGATATTGCCCAATTCCACCAAATTACCAAAATTGAACCACTGCTACGGGGTCTAGACGAACTCAATAGCGTTGCTTGGATCACTGGTCGCCGCCGTGACCAAGCAGTAACCCGTGCTAATATGCCCATATTTGAATTAGACGGTAAAAGTCGGCTGAAAGTAAATCCTATTGCCAGATGGACACGCCAAGATAGTTGGGTTTACGTGGCTGAACACGGAGTCATCTACAACCCCCTCCACGACAAAGGTTATCCCAGTATTGGCGATGAACCCATCACCACCAAAGTAGGCGAAGGCGAAGACGAACGCGCCGGACGCTGGCGGGGAAGCGATAAAACCGAATGTGGAATTCATATTTAAAAAGTAAAAAGATAATTCCCCATAAATAAATGATGTTGTTGGTCAATTCTCGATGGGTTTAACCCATCACCCCTAAAACCTTGGTTTTGTGTTGTTTTCCCACCCTGCAATAAATTGCGGGCTAATAGCTAAAGTGTGTTGAAACGCACTGAAATTCCAGAAATTAAGATGGATTGGGGCTGATGGGTTAGACCCTCTATCAATTGGCCAACAGTATCATAAACAGGACTTACGCAAACAATAGCCAAAAAGAAAGATTCTCAGGTAGGGGCAATTCATGAATTACCCCTACAGCGTCTAGTTTTGCGTAAGTCCTAATAAATTTAGGGGCTTGTATCATGAGTCTTTGTCGGTCATACCAACCAACAAAACAAAATCCCCGCAATTTCAGGCGGGGACTATGGCTTTCTCTAAGTAGTTTTATAAAATTGTACTGTGTTGATGTGGGTTGCTATTTTGGAATTAGTACTTGCATTTTGATATTTTTTCTAGGTAGAAGGATTTTTTTTAAAATCAACAAGAAGCAAATTTATCCCACTCATTATTATTGGAATCTTTTCTTCAATAACACTTAATTTCTGAAAACATTTATGACTATATTCTGTCTTTTCAAGAAACTGATTAATCGCTCTAATTAGTGGTAAACGCACTTCATAGCTTGCCTCAGCTTTAGAAATTGCACGCGCAGGGATATCGTTATTCACCCGTAGAATTGCTAAGTCAATTAAATCCCTGGATTGGGTACTAGCATCATTCCAACGGTCAGCGTTAGCCATAAGTTTTGATGTAAATCTGTCACTTATACTCAAGCATGGAATATTTGCCCAGTGAGGATAAACAGGAGGATCTAAGTTAAAGTTTCCATTAGCTACAATTTCTACCTTAATAGTTGTTCCATTAACGATAACAGGAAATCGAATCCCATACTGATTTGCTGTGCTATCACCCAACCTAATGTTTGTAGTATTTATAAATAATCCAGCAATTCCCTTATCATAGATTAAATTTCTTAAGTATCTATAATGTTCAGTTCCATAGGGAAAAAGAAAATCAATATCTTTACTAAGCCTATATTCGTCATATTCTAAAGCTAGCAATGTTCCGCCTGCAAAAAGCGCGGAAGCATTTCGCAATACTTCAGGATTGAAAGCCTTAAGGATTTTAAGTATTTTATTGTGATGATCAACATTAAACATTTCTAAATCCGGTAGTATCCAAGAGTTATATTTTTTTGCCAAATAATAAACGAATCCTTCTTCTTCATCTTCTAGATTCTTGAAAGTATATCTGTAATGCCAATTGCGTTCATACAATTGAATCATTTCTTTCTCGTTTAATTGATATACATTTTTTAGCTGCCAACCAATAGACTCTAAGAAGGGTAGCTTTTGTGAATTGAGCATAGCAATGACAAAAATAATTTTTATTCAATAGGGATTAAATCTGAGGCAATAAGTTTTTCAATTAGTTCTACAACACCATCTCCCCGACTACCATTAGTCACAAAATTCACACGCTCTTTGAGCGTCGGTAAAGCATTGGCAACTGCTACTGAATAACCACAAAAATTGAGGAAATCATGGTCATTTTCTGCATCGCCAATCCCGACTGCATTTTGAGGTGATAACTGCATCTCATCCAGGGCGGCGGCTAACCCTGTGGCTTTATTAATTCCTGACGGTAGCACCATCACCGCACCTTTGTTAAATATGACTTGTAATTCTAATTCCAAGTCGCGGATAGTTTCTAAAACTATCGTTTCTTGGGGATGCCAAGTGGCGACAATCACACGACCAACTGACAGGGGCTTGACTTGGCGATCGCGCAATGCGTTAATAAATTCTGTTGGTGGTTGTGAGCCTAATAGTTTCTCTTGACGGGTAGTTGGTGAATACAGCAAAGCGCCATTTTCTGCCACTACATAATCAAATAAATCTACTTGTGCAAAAACTTGCAGCAATTCATCTAGCTGTCTACCTGTCACCAAGATGAGTTTGTAACCAGAACTCCGCAGACGTGAAAGTGCTGCCAAAGTATTTTCATTTACATGATTGTCAGTTGCTAGTGTACCGTCGTAGTCAGTGGCCAATACAGAATAACGCATAATCTTTGAAACTTTGTTTATCTATCAAATTAGTGCCATTAGCAGAAGAGTTAATCCAGTTTGAGAAATAAAAATTTATATCAGCTATGGCAAAATAGGCAATTTGAACAAAGCGATCGCTCCGCACCATTGCACCCCGTTATATTACAAACGCTCAAGAAAAGGAAAGTGCGATCGCCTTTGTTATACACTTCAATGATTCCACTCCTCCGGGGATCTTGCTCGCAAGAGCGTCTCGTAGAGAGCGTAAAATTGATTCTGTATTCAGAATCAATTTTTTGTATAGCGATTTCCGACCTAGTAAGGTACACCCGTAAGGGCACGGCACTGCCCATACGTGTCAACTTAAGCTAGGAATAGCTTAACTGTTGGCTTCATCACCCGCCTTGAACTAAAGTTCAAGGCTAATAGCTAAAGTCTACTG
>CAZZZY010000517.1:0-628 GCA_964658545.1 uncultured Acetobacteraceae bacterium
ATAAGTCCAGCGATCGCTTTCTGGAATCTCTTGTCCTAGCTTGAGTTGGTAGAGTAAGCCAGCCCGTAACAGAGATGATTTTCCACTACCGGAAGCTCCTAATATGGCAATTAGGCGATGCTGATCTCTTACCTGTTGAATCAACTGCTGAGTTAGCGCACTCCGCCCATAAAAAACCTCAGCATCTTCTTTTGTCTCGCTAAAATACGACAGGGAACGATAAGGACACTTATCCTGAAAGCTTTTTTGAGAAAACTTAGTTGTCAGCAGAATTGCTCGTCGGGAATTGGCAATTAACGGACGCTGAACTGTATTCGGCATTCGGCTGACAATCAAATCTGCCAATTTATGGCTATTGATAATCCCATCTGGGTCATTTTCGGGGTTCAATCCGGCAAGTAACGCCTGCGTCAACAACCCCTGCGTATGGGGAATTTCGACTCCAGTTTCGTAGGAACGGGTTGCAGTAATTAAACAGTAGTCTTTATCTGTGGGAATAAAGTTTAATATACTTCTAATATAGTATAAAACAGTATAAATATGGTTTGACCCCCTGACCTAAAATCCTGGCTACGGCACTGACTAAAGCTTTATTAATTACAAAGCAATTCAATTCAGTTCTATTTAA
>CAZZZY010000517.1:638-5019 GCA_964658545.1 uncultured Acetobacteraceae bacterium
CACCGCTATAGCAGCAATCTAGCCAAACAACGACTCGTTTAGCCTGACTTGTTTGCAACTGCTCTCCCAACCAACTTAAGGGTATACCATAAATTGCTTGTTCAGGTAGGGCATCACTGGTAGCGAGAAATACTTCTTTCTTTCCCTCCACAGTTCTGCACCACCCATGTCCGGAAAAGAAGAATAACGCTGTTTCTGGGATGGGGTTAGGAGCAGGAGGATTGAAAAGATTAGCGATCGCTTCTCTCAAGTCTTGCACCTTTACCGCCCCTTGGCGATCAATTTTACTTTCTCCCTTGGGGTTTAAAATTCTAGGTAAACACTGAGCGCGAAAAGGTCTATAACCGTATTGTTCTAATTGTTGGGCAATTTTCTCTGCATCCTCTGCTGCTGCTGTTAGCGGCTTGAGAGTAGTGTACTCTGGGTAATAATTAATTCCAATAACTTGAGCAGCCCATTCCGATGCCATTGTTATTACCTAATTAACTATTAGAACTTCTTGTTGAACTGTAGCTCAAATCTCTCCACAGCTTGAATTTATAATTCACAGCATTCTTGAGTTTGGATGAAAAATTACTAAGACACTGTGCAATCAATTAGATTATTTTACACATTACAAGGTATAATAAAAAAACTTTAATTTAGGAGATTATTCTTTTTAAAAATAAAAAATCAAAACTGAATATCCAGTATCTCCTGTAATCATCTCACTGAAATTATGTTTATACTAGTCGTAGTGAGTTTGGTATAAAAACCTATGAAGACAAAAGCTGACAATACTATCATCGCTTTTCTCTTAGCGTTTCAAGACTTAAAAATTGCCCTTGGAGAACAAGAGAAACAGAATTTAAAAGAAGTTGTCAAGCAATTAGACACCCAACCCAAAGCTTGGGAGGACTATATTAAAGGACGTTTATTAGAAATAATTACCCCGAATCCTGGCTTAAATCAGTCTTATCAATTTTATAAATCTCAATTAGATAATGTCGAAGGAATTCCTGATGATTTACTTCCTACAGAAGCAGAAATTAGTCGGCTCAATTCTCTTGACAATGCTTCACTAACTAGAGGCTTTAAACCCAAATATGAAGCGACAGGCTACGAAAGCCAACTCAATAATGTTGTAGTGATTGTTGGGAGTTCTGACAAACCAGAAGAAACAGTTAAACAAGCCACATTTTTAGAAAAATTGAAACATTTCTTATCTCAATCCAATCCCTCAAATTAGTTTTTATCTGGTAATGAGCGATTTAATCTATCCGACACTCGATTTATTCTTATATGCTTTAAAAACTTCTTTAAACACAACTGATGCCGAAACACAAAAAAATATAGCAGCTTTTTTAGCTCAATTACCCTCTGATACTCAATTCCACGATCCTGACATGGAAACCGAGTATTTAGAGATTACCTCTCCGCCTCAAATTGACTGGATTTCCAATAATAAAAGGTTAGGAGGATACTATTATCCTGTTAGATTAAATGACACTTATGGCTTACAAATTGATTGTTCTATTAATAATCAAGCCGAAACTCAACCAGCTAAGTCTTTTGCAATCTTAAAAGCTGAAATCGAACCGAAAATAAATAAGGAACTGGCAATAATTGGAAAAACCTGGTTGCTGTCTGGTTGGCTGCCAGAAAACTCGGATTGGAACCATGAGGAGATTGCCAAAGATTGCTATTCTGCTTTATTTCCAGATACTTATTGGCAACCAGAAAAAGGAACTTTTTTAGATGGAAAAGTTTTTGAAATAGGGCGCTCACCAGATATCAATCAGAGTTTAAAAAAAGTAACCAGTCCTCTAAATAGCAACGAACATCATGTGATTATTGCTATTTATAATAATCGAGAGAGCGCCGAAAAAGCTGCGGAATTTTATCAAGATTGGATGGGTTTATTTTGTTATCGAAGTAAGATTTCATGGGCTTATTGGCAAAGCCGTTTAGTCAAAGAATCTCTGCTCAATCATTATAAAAAAATTGAAGAAAATAGAAAAATTACCGCCCAAAGTAACTCTTGGCAGTCAAAGCAAAACTTTACCACTTCTCGGAAGATTTTAAATAACGTTGATCACATTCTCCAGCAATACACAATCGACTTACTCAACCTCTCTTTTCAAAAACAAATTATTGAAATTAACTTATCTAATTATCAACTTCGCTTGGCTTTGATTAAAGAAAAAGCAGGTCAGAATAGTCAGTTAGATTTTTTAGAAAAATTTAGCAATCTAGCCAACAAAAAATATTTACCACAAATTACCAAAGACCTCGAAAATATGCAGTTGGGTTTGCAACTTTTAGAAGATACAATTAACTCTACTCGCAGTCGCATAGAAGTCGAAAAATCGGAACGAGAGCATAACTTTCAAGAGCTTGTAGCTGTTGCGGGTGCTGGGATAGCAACTGTATCTCTACTAAAAGACCCGGCAAAAGATTGTAAAGATATTTTTAAGCAAGTTCACCTCTTTTGCGAATACCCTTTCAGTTTCAGTCTCATAGTTGGAATCATTGTTGGTTTGATAGTTTGGTCGCTAAGAAAACGATTGCTATCTTGAGATATCATAAAAATGATCTAGAAATTTTCAATTATTCTGCATTAGAAGAAAATTTATTGAAGAATAGTTTTTTTGGACTGAGAACCGGAGGGCGATCGCCAAAGCAAAAAAACTTTTTAGCCAGTGGCGATCGCACTTTAACTAAGATCCTGAACTCAACTTAATGGTGGTGATGGTGATGATGATCTTCAGCGAGTTGGGGATTAACTGCTAAAGTTTGCTCTGACAACAACTCTGTAATATGAGCCTCAGCCCATTGGGCCGCCATAGCCAAAAATTCTGGATGATCGTTGACGCAAGCCATTTGCACGTAGTTCGTACCAGGATGCTGTTTCTCTAAAGAATGGATGATATGGTGTACATCCAATAGAGTTTCGTGGTTTTCTGTGGCAAAGCCAATTGGCATAAATATCACTACCTTGGCACCCAGTTGAATCAGGTTATTTGCAGCTTGTTCGGCGTTTGGCTGTGTCCAATCAATTAAAGGTGTGTCATGATTGAGCCAACCCACCGAGATTAAGGGATAGCGGTTAATTAACTTATCCCGAACTAAATCGTACATGGCTTGACTTTCGGTAATCCCAGAAGTAAATCCTTTGGCTTTATGAGGACAGCCGTGATTCATTAGCACAATGCCGATTTGAGAAGGGAGATAAGCTGCTGCTAAATCAGTGCTAATTTTCTCCTCAACTAGATGAGCCATTAAATCGATGTAGGCTGGTTCGTTGAAAAAAGAAGGAATGTAACGCTGTGCTTTAACCCAGTGTTCCTCACCATCAGTCAACTCAACGAGAGCATTGTTAACTTGCTCGATCGCAATCCCACTGGTAAAGATAGAATCAACAACCAGCAACGGATAGATTAGCAGCTTATCAAAGCCTTGGTTTTTGATTTCTGCCAAGACTTGATTGGGTAAGAAAGGGGCACAGAAGTTAAAAGCCTTGAAAACTTGGACATTATCACCCCACTTTTCTTGTAAATGCTTCTCAATCCCAGCCCGCTGCTGTTCAAAGATAGCGTTGTGTGGGGAGATAAAATCGTGATGTGTGTGTCCCCACTCATGGCGGTCAAATAACGCCAAAAGTTTTGCCAGGGGGGGATAAATCCAGGTTGGTACTGGTGCAAATTTTGCTGTCAGTAGATTTAAAGCTTGTTCGTTATAGTTGGCGAAATCTTCGTAGCTTTCGACTTCGCCGTAGCCCATAAGCAGTACGGCTACACGGTCTTTACCTGATAATTGCTGGTGGGTATGTTGTACTTTTTCCGGCGTGGCAACCACAATTAGTTCCTCAATATAACCAGAGTGCAGAGAAATATAAAGTTAGGGAATAGCTTGCACATTTTCCCTACTAGTAACTTATTATCCCATCCAGGGGGATAGGATAGGTGAGAAAATTAAAATAATACATCAAAAGTAAGACTTTCGTCGGGGATTGGGCATTGAAAATTGAATCAATGCGCCATCCGTATATAGGAATAGTATTTTATTGTTGAAAAAATCTAAGTAACATCAACGCTAGAAAATGCATTATTAACTTGATTCTTTTTCGGAATTAAACTATTATATAAATTCATAAAGACAATCAACGAGAAAACTGTAAAAATAACTATATAAACAAACATTTTCATTAATCGAATTAATTTTATACTACATTAAATTACACTGTAATAATGTAATTAATATATTGAAAGAGTATTTTTTTGGAAAAATATGTGAAACACTTATATTTGCTCCGTAAAAATCAGGTAATATTTAGAGACCATTTATACCATTTATAAAGTAAATCAAAAAGTAGGGTGTGTTACGGCTTTAGCCTAACGCA
>CAZZZY010000518.1:0-5017 GCA_964658545.1 uncultured Acetobacteraceae bacterium
CCTTGGATTTGATTTACCTTGCTGACTCTGCCCCTAAGAATAATCAGAAGATTGTCGCTACTGACTATACTGTAGCGGCAGGGGGGCCAGCAACAAACGCGGCTGTGACTTTCAGCTATTTAGGTAATCAGGCTACAGTTTTGGGTGTAGTGGGTTCTCACCCAATGACGCAGCTAATTCGAGCTGATTTGGCAAATTACCAAGTTGCGATCGCAGACCTTGAGCCTACCATTGATTTAGCACCGCCCGTCTCCTCAATTATTGTCACCCAAGCCACGGGTGAACGAGCTGTAGTTTCCATCAATGCTGTCAAAACTCAAGCCAACAGCGCATCTATCCCGCCAGATATTTTGTCAAATGTCGATATAGTGCTGATTGATGGACATCAGATGGCGGTTAGTTATTTCATCGCCCAAACAGCTAAAGCCAAAAATATCCCAGTAGTAATCGATGCTGGCAGTTGGAAACCTGGATTTGAGCAAATTTTGCCGTTTATAGATTATGCCATCTGTTCGGCTAATTTTTATCCCCCCAACTGCCAGACTGGAGAAGACGTTTTTGGCTATCTGGGCGGATTTGACATTCCTCACATCGCCATTACCCACGGACAAAAACCAATTGAATACTTGAGTTGCACTAAAACTGGTATCGTAGATGTGCCACAGATTCAAGCGGTAGATACATTAGGGGCTGGAGATATTTTTCACGGTGCTTTTTGTCATTACATTTTCAGGGAAAGTTTTACTGATGCACTGGCACTGGCGGCTAATATTGCTGCTGATTCCTGCAAATTTTTTGGGACTCGGCGCTGGATGAATTTAAAGGGCTAAGTTATACAAGGTTAAATTTAATGAAAGACTTACAAGAAATATTAGCGATCGCTCGTGAGATTGCTTGGGGCGCAGCAGATATACTGCGATCGTACTACCACGGCACAGCAAAAGACCCTAATTTAGAAGTACAATATAAAGAGAATGAGCCTGTTACCGTTGCCGACGTAGCTGTAAGTAAATATATTTTGCAGAGGCTACAAGCAACTTTGGGTAACGAAGATTTTGCTTACATCAGCGAAGAAACTTATCAATTGCCAAGTAAGGGCGCACACTCTTCTGCCCCTTGGGTATGGATAATTGACCCTTTGGATGGTACACGAGACTTTATCGAAAAAACTGGTGACTATGCAGTTCACATTGCTTTAGTTAAGGAAACCCGCCCAGTATTGGCAGTGGTGGCAGTACCAGAGGCAGAAAAATTATATTACGCGATCAAAGGCGGGGGGACATTTGGAGAAACCCGCGATGGCTCTGTTCCTTTACAAGTGTCTTCTGGTAAACGAGTTGAGGATTTAACCTTAGTCGTTAGTCGTTCTCACCGCAACGAAACCTTAGATTACTTACTACAAAACTTACCCTGTCAAAATCAGAAAGGTGTGGGTAGTGTAGGCTGCAAAATTGCCACCATTGTTGAGCAACAAGCAGATATCTACATTTCTCTTTCCGGCAAGTCTGCGCCTAAAGACTGGGATATAGCAGCCCCAGAGCTAATATTAACAGAAGCTGGTGGTAAATTTACTCATTTTGACGGCACCCCGTTGCAGTATAACACCGATGATATCAATCAATGGGGAGGTTTGCTGGCTAGTAATGGTGAATATCACGAACTACTGTGCAAGGAAGCAGAAAAGATTTTAGCGCAGTTCGAGCATCGCTAATGAGACATTTAAAACCGATTTGCTGTTAAAAATTTAACCCTCACAGTCCAAGCAACAAAAGCCCATCGTTGGCAGTTCTGCAAACCTTTTCTAATGGTTTTACTTGGGAATAAAATTCAGTATGAGACGATATTCAAAGGCTGAAGGCTGTGCTACACTCATGGACATAAGGATTATTTTCGGTTGAGTAACTAGTTTTGATTTCTAAAAACCGTCTCTCCGAATTTAAATCTCTACACTCCCTGAATTCGGAGATTTCTATGTCAATTTACGTCGGGAACCTGTCCTATCAGGTTACAGAAGAGGACCTCAAGCAGGCTTTTGCTGAATACGGAACAGTAAATCGTGTTCAACTACCCACAGATCGGGAAACAGGCCGGCCTCGTGGGTTCGCTTTTGTAGAAATGGAATCAGACACACAAGAACAAGCCGCCATTGATGCACTTGATGGTGCTGAGTGGATGGGACGTGACTTGAAAGTGAACAAAGCTAAACCTCGTGAGGAAAGAAGCAGTTCTCCTCGTGGTAACTGGGGTGGTGGTAATGCCCGCCGCAACAATAATCGCTACTAAAGTCGATTTCTGAAAATTCCACATTTCAAGTCTCCAGCAGGTAAAGCTAAAGCCTCTACTGTGCTGGAGTATTTTATGCTTTAATTTTTCTCTCTATGCCCAATAGCCTAAGCTGACGGTGTTACGCGATCGCACTTTGTTTTGTCAGTCGGTGAAAGTAGGCAGTTTAATATGATGGAATTAGAAGGGTAGAGGGGAAAGTCGGATTTAAGCTATAACGCAATACAGTACAGTTAAGCATTTCTTTGTTCTCTCTGTGTCGCGCCAGTTGCTACAAGTCGGGGAACCCGCAAGGGCGCACTGGCTTTTCTGCGCCTCTGTGGTACCCTGCGGGTACTCCGTTGGAGAACTCGAAGAGTAGCCGCTTTGCGTCTACGTTAAAAAAATTGACTTCGGCAAAAGGTTTTAACCTTAACCCAAGCGTATTGAGCTATAACGTATATTTATATTGTCTTTACATAACAAAAAGACCAGCCTCCCACAGCTGGTCAAGAAAATGTTTTTTGCGTTGTCTTCTCAAGAGAGTTAAAACCCAATTGCGCGTTCCCAAAATGCAACGGGCAACTTTTCTTAACAAGTATTGTAACAGTCAACACAGATTTTTCCTGAATATTCATCAAAAAAAGATATAATCCAAGCTTAACGAGTCGCGTCAGTCCATACCTAAACTATTTGTGGTTTTCCCCAGAGGATGCTCTCCTGCTTGTAAATGGCAATTCCCGGTTTTGCTCCTTTGGGTTTGTAGACGTGTTTTAGCTGGGTATAAACTACTGGGACTTGATCGCTCTGACGGGCGCGACTGTAGTAAGCAGCAAGATTAGCTACAAATTGCAAATCAGCTGCTTCTGCAACAGCACCGGGTTCTAGACGTAGTAGCAGATGGCTCCCTGGAATTTCTTGAGCGTGGAACCATAGGTCATAATCCCCAGCTACACGAAAGGTTAATTGGTCATTTTGGCGATTGTTACGACCAATTAATACTTCAAAGCCACTGGGGGTAAGATAACGATGAAAGTTGTTACTGGGGGCTTCGTTTGCGCTACGGCTGCGATATTCTGGATCTTCTAGATACTTTTGTCCAATCAACTCCTCGCGGATTTCTTCTAAAGCTCGCAAATCTTCTGCTGTTTGGTAGGTGTCTATCTGAGCGATCGCAGCTTCTACTTGTTCTAAATACTCAATTTCTGTCTGCACTTCTAATAGTAGGGGTTCGACAGCAGCACGAGCGCGTTTGAGCTTTTGGTTCTGTTTGTAAAGACTTTGGGCATTTTGGACAGCATTTTTATCTGGCAACAGAGCGATCGCTACTGGCAAATTTGTATCAAAATCAGCAAGGATAATTTCTTTCATCCCCGGTTCCCAGTTTTGCAGATAAGCCATCAATAAATCAGCTTTTTGTCGATACTCATCGGCTTGATCTGATTGCTGCAAGCGTGTCTTAAAGGTTTGAGCTTTGTGACGTAATTTCGCCAGAATATTATTCAATTTCTGACTCAACTGATGCCGCAATTGGGAAAATAACTGTTGGTCAATTTGGTGACTGTAGTAACGGTTGAGCAACTCCTGGATATCTTTGACTTTTTCAACTCCACCCCAACCCATTACGGTGTAACCATCTTTTGTCCAAGCGGGTTGAAACTTCTTGGAATCCAAGGCTTGCAGCCATTCTTGCCAGCGCTGAAACAGCCGTTGCCAATCGTTAGAGTTGAGAGTATCGGTGGATGTTTCTGGTGCGATATTTGCTTCTAGCAGCATTAACTCTAGCAATGCTGCACTCAAGCCACTATAACTTCTCAGCAATTGCCGCTTGATTGCTCCTGGTACTAAACTTACCCGTTCTTGCCAACGTTCTTGAGATTCGCTCAAACTGGGGACAGTTCCAGTTAGTTTTGGTGGTGTTTCATAAGGTTGTCCAGTTTGGATGGGACGCACACTAGATTGCTGCTGACTGACTTGATGGGCTGCGGTGATAATTATATTGCTAGCGTCGGTGAGAATGACGTTGCTATATTTGCCCATGATTTCTGCATAGACATGATACAGGGGGCTTTCTCCAGGACGACGGGCAAATTGCAAATCGATAACACGTTCCCAAGGGGCGATCGCTTCAATAGCCACCAGTGCCAACCCACCCAATTGGTGTATCAGTTGTTGGCTAAAAGTAAAGGTATCTGGCGATCGCGGTGGTGGATCACCGATACAAATATGTGCAGCTTGGGGATGCCAAGAAATTTGTAGCCAATCACGCTGTTTCAGGGTGCGTAATGCTATGGCAATAGTGTAGCGATCGCGCTGATAAACCTGTTCTGTCCGCGAGGGCAGCCAGTTAGCGCGTAGTTCGCTACAAGTCGCTGTAAGGGTGGTGAAGTCAACTGGTTGCATAGCCGTTCGCGTTCAAAGGTCGATGCTCAGTATACTTCCATCGTCTATAATATTGATATTAGCGATCGCCAGTTTACCAAAACTTATTTGCGATTAAAGACTTCCAATTGACACTCCCCGACCACTAGGATGCGGGGATTCTGTAATCTACCTCGTCGCTTGCTCTAATAGGCTTTCGCCTAAAAGAGTAGAGGCAACGAGTCCTACAGCGTTACTTCGGGACTGCCCGTCCCTAGCAAGATTCAAAATGTTAACGAACTTTGGGGGTTTAAGTCCCCTGCCTCTATAGGCAGCACGTTTTGTGTCGGGGTTAAATCCCCGTTACAAAACGTAATTGCGAATTGCGTTAGCG
>CAZZZY010000519.1:0-5017 GCA_964658545.1 uncultured Acetobacteraceae bacterium
GTTAGGTTCCTGATGTTTTGATGTTACCAAAAATACTTTTCAAACATCCTCTAAGAGGATGTTTGGCAAGTATTGAGCGCATAGTGCTGTAGGCATTTTCCCAGCGCTTACCATCTCATGTAGCCAATCCCAATTTATTATGCTATATTAAGCGTAGTCGTTATGAGTTTGCATATGGTCATGACTAACCCCACAGTAGAAAACTTAGTAATTATCGGTTCTGGACCAGCAGGGTACACAGCCGCCATTTATGCTGGACGCGCTAACCTAAAACCCGTTGTATTTGAAGGTTTCCAAGCCGGAGGTTTACCTGGTGGGCAATTGATGACAACAACGGAAGTCGAGAACTTTCCAGGGTTTCCCCAAGGGATTACCGGGCCGGAACTGATGGATCAGATGAAGGCACAGGCGGAGCGCTGGGGGGCTGAACTATATACTGAAGATGTTATATCAGTTGACTTGAGTCAGCGTCCCTTTACAGTGCGATCGCACGAGAGGGAAATAAAAACCAACAGCATTGTCATTGCTACCGGTGCGACAGCAAAGCGTTTGGGTTTACCCAACGAACATGAATTTTGGAGTCGGGGTATTTCCGCTTGTGCAATTTGCGATGGTGCGACACCAATTTTCCACGGCGCAGAATTGGCTGTAATTGGTGCTGGCGACTCGGCGGCGGAAGAGTCTATTTACCTCACCAAATACGGTTCTAAAGTAAATATGTTGGTACGCACCGATAAGATGCGGGCTTCTAAAGCCATGCAAGACAGGGTTTTGAGCAACCCGAAAATCCAGGTGCATTGGAACACAGAAGCCGTGGATATCTTCGGTAGCGATCGCATGGAAGGGGTGAAAATCCGCAATACTAAAACAGGTGAAGAAAGCCAACTACACGCTAAGGGTTTATTCTACGCCGTTGGTCACAGTCCTAACACCTCTTTATTTAAGGGGCAACTAGAACTGGATGAGGTGGGTTACGTTGTCACCAAGCACGGTACTGTAGAAACCAGTATAGAAGGGGTTTTTGCTGCTGGCGACGTGCAAGATCATGAATTTCGCCAAGCAATTACGGCTGCGGGTACTGGCTGTATGGCAGCAATGTTGGCAGAACGTTGGTTGTCATCCAGTGGTTTAATTCAAGAATTCCATCAACAGCCAGAAACAGCAGACAATGAATTAGAACATCAGCCAGCTAAAAAGACTGAAGCCGAGGAAGAAGCTGGATTTGACTTAAATGGGACACGCCATGAGGGAGGTTATGCCTTACGGAAATTGTTCCATGAAAGCGATCGCTTACTCCTTGTGAAATACGTCTCTCCTGGTTGTGGCCCTTGTCATACCCTGAAGCCAATTTTAAATAAAGTGGTGGATGAATTTGACAGCAAAATTCACTTTGTGGAAATTGACATCGACAAAGACCGAGATATTGCTGAAAATGCTGGTGTCACGGGAACACCAACAGTTCAATTGTTCAAAAATAAGGAACTGGTGAAGGAAGTTAAAGGCGTGAAGCAAAAGAGCGAATACCGCCAGTTAATTGAAAGCAACCTGTAATTACTAATTCGTAATGACGCTCCAATACGCTTGGGTTAAGCATCTCTTTCTTGTCTCTGCGTCGCGCCAGTTGCTACAAGTCGGGTCAGAGTCCCCGACCTGTAAAGATCGTACCGTTACGGGTAGGCATTTAGACCCCATCCGTAACGTCATTGCGGTAGCGAGTCCGCGAGCGTCATTGCGAATTGCGAATTGATTTAATCTGCTCCTTCAATTGGTGCAAAACCTTGACGCTGAATATTTTCTGTTATTGCGCGTGGTTCCAGGAATTGCAGGAGGTAATCAGGGCCTCCGGCTTTAGAACCCACTCCCGAAAGTTTGAATCCACCAAAGGGTTGCCGTCCAACGATCGCTCCGGTAATATTGCGGTTGATGTACAAATTCCCGACTTCAAATTCTGCCTGCGCCTGCTGAATGTGCGAAGGGGTTCTAGAATAAAGTCCTCCAGTTAAGGCGTAGTTTGTCCCATTGGCGACTGCTAACGCTGACTGGAAATCTTTTACCCGAATTACCGCTAGCACGGGGCCAAAAATCTCTTCCTGGGAAATTACTGCATTTGGCGAGACTTCACTAAAAATCACCGGGCCGATAAAATACCCTTGTTCTGGTGCTGGTAACTCTAACGCCACTTCTGCTTCTGCTTTACCCTTTTCAATATACTCGCGGATGCGATCGCGGGCATTAGCATCAATTACCGGCCCAACTTGGGTACTAGGTAACTCTGCTTCCCCAATGTTCAAGGATTTTGTCGCTTCCACCAATCGCTGCACAAAGATATCATAAATCGGTTCGAGCACAATTACCCTGGAGGCAGCAGAACATTTTTGGCCGCTATAACCAAATGCCGACTGCACTACCCCTACAACTGCTTGGTCTAAATCAGAACTTTCATCAACGATGATGGCATTCTTGCCACCCATTTCCGCAATTACCCGTTTCATGTGCTTTTGTCCGGGTTTCAATATTGCCGCCTCTGCGTAAATTCTACAGCCGACTTCCTGGGAACCCGTAAAAGCAATTACATGAGTATCTGGATGATTTACCAAATAAGCGCCGACTTGGGAACCCCTACCAGGTACGTATTGAAATACACCTTTAGGAAAACCAGCTTCGATTAGAATCTCTGTGAGTTTTGCCGTAATTACAGAAGATGTTTCTGCCGGTTTAAGAAGAGTGCAATTGCCTGAAACTAAAGCAGCAACAGTCATTCCACAAGCGATCGCTAGCGGAAAATTCCAAGGAGAAATTACCACAACAATTCCCCGTGGATGGTAGATATAACGATTAGTTTCACCAGCTACGTCGTAATTAACACCTTTATCTAGCCGTTCTATCTCGTCAGCATAGTACCGACAGAAGTCTATCGCTTCCGAAACCTCTCCATCAGCTTCCTTAACTGGTTTCCCAACTTCCAAAACTATCCAAGCTGAAAGTTCGGCGCGGCGTTCTTCCATCAAGTCACCCGCTTTCCGCAAAATATCAGCGCGTTGTTTAGCTGGTGTTTTTCTCCACCCAGGAAACGCCGCTTTAGCAGCTTGCATCGCCTGTTCCGCCTGTTCAACGCTAATTAACCCAACTTTACCAACTACCTCACTGAAATTAGAAGGATTGAGAGAATCAACAAATTCCGGCGTATCAACATATTCCCCATTAATCAACGGCAAATAGGTTTTACCCAACTGGTGACGAACACTTTGGAAAGCTTGCGCCGCCTTGCTTCTCACCTCTTCCTCAGAGTAATCGGTATCAGCAGCGCCAGAAAAATGAAAGTCAGGAGTTAAAAATTTCTTTTCCTCTTTGACAATCGGCGGCGCTAATAACTCTTCAATTGGTCGATTTTCGAGATTTTGCCGTAAAAAAGAACTATTAGCTGTATTTTCCAACAAGCGGCGAATTAAATACGCCATTCCAGGCAACAGTTCACCGTATGGACAGTAAACTCTGACTCGATAACCCCTGTCAACCAATGCCTTGGCAACTTTATCCCCCATGCCGTAGAGGACTTGTAATTCAAAGCGACGGCGAGGGACATTTAAACTTTCAGCTATAGCAATGGCGCGAGAGTGCGATCGCACATTATGGCTACCTATGGCAGAATACACATATTGATGATTTTCTAGCAATAACTGAGTGATGCTTTCAAAGTTAGCATCAGTTGCCGCTTTGTCGTTGTAAACTGGCTGTTTCCAGTGCTTCTGCGCTGCTTTAATAGTTTCTTGATCCCAATATGCGCCTTTTACCAAGCGGATTGTCAGAGGATAACCACGTTCTTTCAACCAAGCAATTATGTCTTTGGTATCTTGCTCGCTATCACGCAGATATGCTTGAACGGTCATGCCAATATCTGTACGTTGCCTAAACTCTTCTTCCAGTAACAGTTTTTTCAGAATGCTGAGAGTTATATCCTTATAGGCATACTGTTCCATATCAAAATGCACAGCTGCGCCCAACTCTTGAGACCGACGTAAGAGAATCCGAATGCGATCGCTAACTCGCTCCTCACTACCTTTAGCATCTAAAGGGTCAAATTGGGAATAAAACGCCGTTAACTTCACAGAAACTTGAACTTTTGGGATTTCTTCGCCATCAGCCGCATCAATAGCCGGGATAGCTGCCCAATTCTTCGATGCTTCTACCAATTGTTGCATTAATTCTAGATAGCGTTCTAGATAAGACTGTGCTTCGGCTTCAGTAATTACCGCTTCACCAAGTAAGTCGATGGTGAAAGCCATTTTCTCTTTTCGCAGTCGTTCAACTGTTTTGATGACTTGTTTAATATTTTCCCCAGAAATATATTTATGAGCAAGAGTCTCAACAGCTGTACCAACGGTTGTAGCAGCAACTTGTCCTGGCATCGAGTCGGGGTTAGCAAAATTTAGCATTCCCTTCAAAGCTGCCGGTAATTCTACAGATTCATCACCTAAATATTCTTGTAAGTGTGAGGCAATTTCTGATTTACTGTGCAAAGCAGGTAGTGTATCTATAAAGCGAAATAGTTGCACCCGCAAGCCAGGATTACTCATCGCCCAAGCTAATAACTTATCATCCCAGCGCATTTGATCCCGCAGGGAAGAAAAAAACGAACGATTTTCCGACGTTGCTGCTAGAAGTTGTTTAGCAATTTCTTGGGTTTTAGCTTCGTAGGTGCTTGTTTGTACTTGTAATACCACTGATCATAAACTCCGTTAATCAAGGCAAGGCTTTTTGTACAAAACCTGTGTCTTCTATTTTGACGCTTTAATTTAGCCAAATGTAAATCAGAGAAAAATTCCTGTAGCAAACCCTACCAAATTGTGGTTAAAAATCCGTTAACTTAATGAAACCGATAAATGTAATTCAGGCTACATAAAAATCGGTTCGTTAAAAAATTGACTTTGGTAACAGAGTTTTAGCCTTAACCCAAGCGTATTGAACTATAGGAATCCGATTTGATTATTGAACAAAATTAGGTATTTGTAGGGTGCGT
>CAZZZY010000520.1:0-5000 GCA_964658545.1 uncultured Acetobacteraceae bacterium
TCAAGTTGTTTGCTGCGATCGCGGCTGTCCATAATGACTTTAGCCGCTTTGGAGAACAGATGGTAATGCTCAGTAATAGAAGCGCGGCGGGGAAGTTCTTCCGCTAACCGATACAGTAGGGGACTAAGTTTTGAATCGTATGTTTTATATTCCTGTACCCAGTCCCACCATGTCTCTAGCAATTCGCCTTTCATCAGTGCTTCTAACTGGTTTCCACCAGCGTAAATGACTCGGAAGCAAATACCATCTTTGCCAGGGATTTTTTTCGCTTTTTCTGCTTCTGCTTCCCACAGGTTTTCCAGTACCGTGGGTAAGGGAACGCTTTTATGAGCAATGATCACACCAGCGCTCATGGTTGCGTTCTTTCCCATTGTGAAGTGAGGACGTTTGGGTAATCCTTTTACCTTGTCAGTAGGATGCCAATAGCCAGTGGCTTGGTTTCCAGTATCATTGCGAGAATTAGTAAATTCTTGATGTGGATCTGCTCCACCACACCAAGCTGCACGCAAAGATAGTATATATTCTGGTAAGTCTTCCAGAGATAGCACGACTTTCACATCATCGCCGCCACTGTAAATTACACGACCGCAGAAGCGTTTTTCAGTTAAATAGGGGACGAGACGGTTAGAAAAGTCTAACAAGGCACGGTTGAGTCCGACATGGGTTGCAGGCCCCATACGCTTTGGGGTATGAAATAATAATTGAGCGAATTGGCGGCGAAATTTATCAGAGTTAGGGGCTTGTTTATCAAGTGGATTTTTTTCTTGAGAGAGTGCCTTTTTATTGAGATAAAACCTGTATTTTTTCAGCTTCTCTCCAGAAACGTAACTGCCCATCCCATCGCCATCAGCCAGAATAATTACCCACCAATCTGCGGGACTGCTGTCCCCAAAACCTGTATCGCGGTGTGCTGTATTAATTATGTTTCTCAGCGTATCAAGGTCTGCACCTTGTAAACCCATATCATCAGCTAACCATTTACTGGAAAACATGACACCGTTATAGTTCTGTCTCCAACGGTTAAGAGGATTAATTTTACTATCTGTTTTTGGCACTTGAGAGGAACGAAACCGAGTTAAGAAACGAAAAAAACGATAGTATTTTGGCAATTGGGATTTCATTTTATAGTTAAGATTCTCCCAATATTTACGAGCTAGTTCTGGATGATCGTGTACAAATCGTGCTGAAGCAATAGAACTTAAGTTTGGAAACCGTAATAACCGTTCGTAAATAACTTGATTTTCTTTGATAATTTGAAATCTCTGTTTTTCTTCTGGCTGAAGAGATTTGATTTTTTTGACAATAGCTTTAACAGCGTTGACATCAATTCCCAGTTCTTCTGCAACTCCGCCATAAACCCACGCCATTCGCTTAGTAATTTCTAAAGCATTCAACCTTTCAGAACCATTAAATAACCCTGGAAATGCTTTAGACATCAATAGCCAAAATAAGCGCATTGAACCAGCAGGTATCCCGGCTCCTTCAGAAAATTTGGTATAGTTAAACCGAGGATGGACAGCGCTAAATTGTCCCGATATAGTTGAACGTTCCCCTGGTGCAGTGGCAATTTGCCAATTGCGAGTATTTTTGACTGCTTGCAGACATATCCGCAATCTTTGTTGCATACTTCCCCACCAAGTCCCCACATTCAGAGTGTCATAAACATTCGCTTCGGCTTCCGAAGGTAAATCTATGAAGGCTTGGGCAATTTCTTGTTGAACTTTAATCCATTCTTGGTCAAAAGCATTATTTTCTTTATTTTTAATTATTGGTAAATTTGGGCTTCCTAGAGGAACCGCAGTCCAGTAAGGTTCCCAACTATGATTTAATTGCTCATCCCAGAGTTGATTCCACTCCCAGCAGCTTTCCTGTTGAATAAGTCTCAATTCGTGTTTATAGGGGTTGAGAAATTCATCTGGTAATTTAGTTAAATCGCCAAAAGCTTCTTCTAGTATTTGATTTAGATTTGTAGTTGGCTTTTTTAAATATTGAATTACTCTTTCTCTGATACAAAGTCGAACTTGCTCACCTATTTTTACCCATTCTTGGGTTAGTTTTTGTTTGAGTTCATTTCCCAATTTTTGGGCTGCTTCTTTCCCTGGAACCAACACTGTAATCATATTGGGAAATCCAGCAGTACTTAAACTGGTGGATGTTTTATCTGTAAACCGTCCCACTGGGTCTTTATTATCTTCTTGGAGACGTACAAAATCAGATGCAAAATCTGGATATTTTTGAACAATTAAGGCATCAATTATTTCTTGACTCCAAAGGGAAGGTACAATCACTGCATCAGGACCAAGCTGCTGGGCGATGTCCCAGCACAATTGGCTGCTGAGATAGTGTAGTAGATATGAACCTGCCCAAAAATCTAAGAACTTGCGGGAGGATTTGATAAATTCCTGCACTGGAGAGAAGGAAAATATCAGTAGATAGGGTGTTTTCGAGTCTCCATATTGCCAGTCTTCAGGAAATATTGCACCAGTCAAAGCCGAAACTGTACTTTGGTGGCTGTGTAGTGGACAGTCGGGGATGACTGTATGTGCAGGAAACAGCAGTGCATCGTGTTGCGCGTCTGCTAATAGTTCTGGGTAAAATCGCCAAAACCACCAAAAAACTTTTTTGGCGTTGGTTTCGTGTTTGATCTGGCTAATATCTGGTAAGTTAACTGAAGATTGTAAAGTTGTAACTTGCTGTTTTTGACCACTTATCGGATGACGGACAGTTACTTGTTCATTATCTAGATGTTCTATGTGAGATAAATTAACACGGTCTGAAGAAGAGGCAATCTCTTGGGCGTGTTGACCTCTACCTTCACTCCACCATCTTCTTAAATCTTCAAAATCCTCTGTCAGGCAATCTAATTGCGATAATACACAATCTCCCCAATTCGCAAATTCTGGTGCTTGTAGTAGTGTATATAATTTCCGTTGGTAAAAATTCATCTGCTTACTAAATATATGACTATAAAATTGGAAACCATAATCTATTTACCCGTGTAGAGTGTGATTTATCGAACAGAATACATGCGTCAGTCGTCAGAATTCAGTTGGGTATTTTGACCGAAAAAGCGGACTTCGGCGTGAGCGCTCAGTCGAACGCTGAATAACCGGCGTTTAAGACCCCCACCAAATCTACGATTTGGTGGTCAACAAGAAAGTCGCGGGTTTAAATCCCCGTCTGTTTGCATAGCGTGCCGTAGGCAAAATATCTTTATTTTTGAATTTTTATTTGAGATCCATAAAAATATTACTCTGACTGAGAGAATACTGGTGTAATATTACATTGAAATCAAACTAAATTTATATAAATACATTTACTGTGTCTAAATGTTTATATAAAGTTCTAACTCCTCCAAAATAATTTTTTGAAAAAATACTTGGGCGATCGCTATCTTTGTCACCATAATCTATACTTATACATTCACGTTCTGCGATCGCATTGTTACGTAACCACTTTCATTGATTAGTTAATATTATAGGTATTTCAGGTATTGATAAGTATCTGATGAAAAACTAGAAAACCTCCAGTTATGATTTGTAACTGGAGGTTTGACACGTTTGGCGGGGATAAAATGCCAATGTTTCCATTAATTCGACTTCTAATGAAGTCAAGCAATTTCAGTCGGGGAATTAAATTTCACCACCAACTCGACATTAGTCACTTGTTTTTGCAGCACTTGTAGATAAGCAGTCGCATCATTATGGCGTCGGAATCTCGCTATAACTCTGCCATCCTTGCTAGGTAAATTACGAATTATGCACCACGGGTGTAGTTGCTCAAAATAGGTCATAATAACCTCCTACAATTGCTGAAAGTTGCATGAATAATGTATTTTTCAATTGCCTAAGTTCACATTAGTTCAGCAGATATGCATCAAAACAGGTCTAGAAGATATTGACAATCGAGTCCTTTTGTGAATACAAATTCTATGAAGAAGCAAAACGCAATAAGCCCTGTATATGTTCAGGAATCTCCTCGTAATGTTCCAGCAAGAAATCCATCAATCCTAGATGAAGTAAATCATTACGTGTTGGGTAGCGTCGGTTACGCCCATTTCTAAACCAGCCCCTAACAGTAGAATCAGAACGAGAGCAAATCAGAGCTATTTGCTCATAACTAACTGCCCACTTGGAATAGAATTGCTGTGGTGTCATCCCAAATTCCAAATTGCTGTACATTGAAATTAGCCGTAATTCTCGCATTTCTAATGGACGAGGGTTGGGCATAGAAATAAGTCAAGAGTGAAAAGGTAAAAGAAGAGAAGGTAAAAAGCCAAAAGCCTTCGGTTGAAAATGCTTTGACTTTTTACTTCATTAATGTGAATCTATGTGTGTTACTTCAATACTTGTTTTCTCCATGTAACGCCAGTAAAATCGTTTCGCCATCGATGCAGAAGAACTCCAAATATCACTATCTTTGCAGCGATATCGATGTGTTCTCAAACTCCGATAGGTCGGGCCATATTGAGCGAAACATTCAAAAGCCTTGTTGTATTGCTTGCGGTCTGAAGAGGGTAAGGTCTCAAGTTTTTTTTGAACTTTGGAAGTGAAAACTAAACGGAATTTGATAGCTGGAATCTGCATTCAATAGTTTCCGAATATCCAAACTTGACCGAAAGCGTGGAGATGTTTTTACTCTTGCCGGTGGAGCGCGTGGAGCGTTCATATTGGTCTTTTTAGTAGGGTGAAATCTTGGTGAAAATTCCGAATTAGACAATATACGCCGCGTCGTCAATTACCAACTGCGGTTGCGTACCCAAAACTGCGATTTTGCAACGAGTATGTGCAGACATCGGATAGAATCGCACTTGGTCTTCGCGTTTGTTTACTAGTCGAACAAGATATTTAGATAGAGTTGTGTACTGGTTTTCATCTAATACACACTCAAAAACCGACTTTTGCACCCGCAAACCGTAGGCCTCTAGGAGTTTAGCCACTTTGTTGCGACGGCGATCGCTAACAATGTCGTAGCATACTAAATAGAACATCAGAGAAAGT
>CAZZZY010000521.1:0-4995 GCA_964658545.1 uncultured Acetobacteraceae bacterium
TCAAAGGCGATTGGTTCTTCGGGGCGGTGAAATTTACTTGGCCTTGTCGTAATGCGTACACTATCGACTGTTATTTGATTGCTAGATTTCCCTTTAGTCTACCCGAAACTTATAGCAAAGGTTGCCAAATTGCCCAGTTTGCTCTATAAAATTATTTTTGTTCAAGAGTCTTAATAAGAGAGTCTCCCATAGCACGGCAACCCAGGAGATTTTTTCCTGGAGAAATTATATCCCCGGTGCGATCGCCTTGTTCTAAAACTTGCAATACGGCTTCTTCGATCTGATCTGCCGCTTTTGGCTGGTCTAAACCGTAGCGTAGCATCATCGCTGCACTCAAAACCTGTGCTAGAGGATTTGCTTTATCAAGTCCGGCAATATCTGGGGCGGAACCATGAACTGGTTCAAACACACCAGGCCCAGAAGCGCCCAAACTAGCTGAGGGTAGCATCCCAATACTACCTGTAAGCATGGCAGCAGCATCAGAGAGAATATCGCCAAACAAATTGCCTGTAACAATGGTGTCGAACTGCTTAGGAGCGCGGACTAACTGCATAGCAGCATTGTCTACATATAAATGAGAGAGTTCGATATCTGGATATTCCGTACTAAGTTGGGTGATGCGATCGCGCCATAACTGAGATACTTCTAATACGTTCGCCTTATCCACCGAACAAAGTTTTCCACCGCGTTTTTTAGCCGCCTCAAACGCCACCCGCCCAATCCGTTCAATTTCTGATTCTGTGTAAACCATTGTATTTACACCGCGTTTCTCACCCGTTTCTGTGGCAAAAATCCCTTTAGGTTTCCCGAAGTAAATCCCACCAGTCAGTTCGCGCACCACCATAATATCCACGCCTTCGACAATTTCGCGTTTTAAAGTCGAGGCATCAATTAGCTGGGGCAAAATTTTCGCTGGGCGTAAATTGGCAAATAGTCCCAAACCTGCACGTAGCCCTAACAAACCTGCTTCTGGGCGTAAATTGGATGGTAGGGAATCCCACTTATAGCCACCAATGGCTGCGAGTAATATAGCGTCACTGTTACGGCAAGTCTCTAAAGTGGCAGATGGTAGTGGTTCGCCTGTAGCGTCAATTGCTGCACCACCGATGAGGGCTTCTTGGAATTCAAACTTCAGATCAAATTGCTTGCCTACGACTTTCAGCACATCTACCGCCACTGCCATAATTTCAGGGCCAATGCCATCGCCGGAGAGGAGAGTAATGCGGTAGTTCTGGGTCATAGCTGGTTATTACTAGGTAAATGCTTGCAGATTAAATATCATACCTAGCAAAATGTACCAATGGAGTTTTTAATTTATTTAGATGTTTGTTGTCTGAATCGCCCTTTTGATGACCAGACACAAGAACGGATTCGTTTGGAAGCTGAGGCAGTGCTTCGCATTTTGGCTAATATTCAAGTGAGAGTAGAGAACCCACTTCAGTGGCTCAGAGAGGTTGCAAATGATAGATGTGAGTAAGTTGACTCCGACTGAAATTCAGCAATTAGGAATAAATACGCTGAGTTTAGCTCTTGGGCCAGCAGGAATGGGGCTATTTATGCATCAATTCTATATAGGCAGCGGTGATTACACGCGAGATAGGGATGAAATCTTGGGAAATCCCACTATTGAGGAAATAGTTGCCCGAATCAAAGAAAGGCGGATCTCGCAGGTTGAGGAAATCTTCATCAGTATTGAGGAGGGACGACAACAGCAGGAGAAGGGCAAAAAGTAGAAATGTTTTATGTGGTAGCGATCGCCTAGACTTGACAATCTAGATAATCACTACGTCATCCTACCTTATGATCTATTCTTAACTGAAAAGACCTAGAGATTTCTAGCTTTAGTATTCCCAGGAGCAAAACTTAATAATTGGTTATTATTTAAAACTTTGGTGAAGATAGGGTAAATAATGCCCATGACTGAAAGCAGCTTGATATAAAATCAGTTTCAATTTCTGAAACAAACCTGACAAAAGCTGGGGAAAGAGGTTACGTTAGTTGTTAATCACAAGCCGCACCCCAGCCGCGATGGTAAAAGAATTAGCAATTTGCACCCGTGGACTAACTAAGCAATTTGACCGACACGTTGCTGTCAATGATGTTGATTTAGAAATCCAGGCGGGGGAAGTATATGGACTGATTGGGCCAAATGGCGCGGGTAAAACAACTCTCATCCGAATGTTGGCAACTGCTGAGGAACCAACTACGGGTGAGATTTATATTAATGGCGATCGCCTACTCCGTGACAAGAGTAATCCCAAACTTAAGGGTCGTCTAGGCTACTTACCTGATGATTACCCGCTATATGAGGAGCTTACAGTCTGGGATTACCTAGATTATTTTGCGCGTCTCTATCGTTTGCGAGAACCACGCCGCACTCAACGGTTACATGAGGTTTTAGAACTCATCCAACTTGGAAATAAACGCAATAGCCAGATTTCTACTCTGTCGCGGGGGATGAAACAGCGCTTAAGTTTAGCGCGAACCATTATCCACGAACCGATTTTATTACTACTAGATGAGCCTGTTTCTGGGCTTGACCCCATCGCCAGGATGCACTTCCGCGAAATCATCAAGGCTTTGCAAGAAGCTGGGATGACTGTAATTATTTCCTCCCATGTTCTCAGTGATTTAGCTGAACTGTGTACTTCTGTGGGAATTATGGAACTTGGCTTCTTGGTAGAAAGTACCTCGTTACGACAACTTTATCAACGTCTTTCCCACCAGCAAATTGTGATATCAACTCTGGGGAACCTAGAGGCACTTTTAAGTGAATTAAAACATCATCATTTAGTAGAAGAGTGGGAGGTGATCTCAGGAAAAAATCGTGTGCGGGTGAATTTTTCGGGTAAAGAAGAAGATAGTGCTGAGTTGTTGCGATCGCTCATCAAAGCAGGCATTCCTCTGACTGATTTCCACTGCACACAAGAAGATTTAGAAAGTATTTTCTTAAAATTAGGTCACAAACAAGCATCTTAATTCGTCAATAAATATCACTCCCCTTTTTTGGAGATTTTTTTCCTATGATGCACAATTTAATAGACAAAATCGGCGATTGGAATCCTCAACTATTGCGGGAACTCAAAGGACGGCTGAAATTTTTTAACATAGCGATCGCAGTTGCAACATCTTTCCTACTGCAACTGGTAGTTTTTTTATATCAGTTACGGGAATTCCCCAATGATAGATACTCACTAGATGGCACATACTGTTATCCAAGTCAAGTATCTAACCAGCGACAAAACCTGGTTTTGCAGCAATCAGATCAATCTTTACTCTCAAATAATTTTTGTCCGCAAAACCAAATTGATTGGCAGATGTGGTGGGGAGATCACTGGGAATATATATTTCTAGCGTTTAGTGTAATTTTTGTATTTACACTATTAGTCGCAGGAACTTATTTAATCATCAATGATTTAGCCAAAGAAGAAACTCGCGGTACGCTGAATTTTATCCGTCTCAGCCCCCAATCTGAAACAAGTATATTGACTGGCAAGTTGCTAGGAGTACCGAGTTTAATTTATCTCGTAATCCTAGTAGCACTTCCTTTACATTTATGGGCTGGATATTCTGCCGAAATTGCTTTTACTGACATTTTGAGTTACTACGCTATTCTTGCTGCTAGCTGTATTTTCTTTTACAGTGCTGCACTACTCTTTGGGTTAGTTAATCGTTCATTTAGTAGTTTTCAGCCTTGGTTAGCTAGTGGTGCCGTTTTCATTTTCTTAATCACACCAATCTTGATGGCATCATCTTATGATAATGGCTCCAGTTCAAATAATTCAGCTGCTTGGTTTACACTGTTTAATCCTCTGGATATAACGAATTATCTATTTCCTAATTTGTTCCATCTAACTCATGGTTCACCCCTGAAAAACTTGGAGTTTTTCTATTTGCCATTAGGGACAAGTGTTGTTAGTATTCTTGGCTTCCATTTATTGAACTTTGGATTGTCCAGTTACGGTATTTTGCAAGCTCTTAAACGTTGTTTCCGTAATCCTCAAGCCTCAATCATCAATAAGGAACAAAGTTATTTATTCGTAGCTTTTTCCCAGATGATGATGTGGGGATTTATCTTGCAAAATTGGGAACAAATTTCCAATGTTGATATACATATTGAGCAAAATTTGACTTTGGTGGCGGCATACAACTTCATATTGCTTTTTAGTTTGATGGCGATTCTTTCCCCTCACCGTCAAGCCGTACAAGATTGGGCAAGATATCGACATCAGGAAGTTTCTAGCCGCAAGAGTCTTTGGAAGGATTTAATTTCGAGCGAAAAAAGCCCTGCAATCGTGGCGATCGCCATTAATATGACAATTGTTAGCATCCCTTGGCTAGTCTGGATTTCACTCACATCTGTTATTGATACAGACCATAGCCAAGATTTGGCGGTTGACAATTTTGACAAGTTTAAATTACTGTTAACCCTGGCTTTATCTGTTAGCTTAATGTTGATTTACGCTACCATCGCCCAATTGATACTTTTGCTCAAAACTCCTAAACGTTCTTTCTGGGCAATTGGAACTTTAGGTACAGCAATATTTCTACCACCGATGATTCTACAACTTCTCGGCATCTCCTCATCGGCATATCCTACTGTCTGGTTATTTTCAACTTTTCCTTGGGCAGCTATAGAATACGCTAGTGCGACAATAATTTTCATGGCATTCCTAACTGAGTTGAGTGTTCTAGTATTATTAAATTTCCAGTTAACAAGGCAGGTAAGATTAGCAGGTGAATCTGCGACAAAAGCATTGTTAGCAGGACGCTAGTACCGCAGGACGTAATTCGTAATACTTGCCTTCGGCGAGAAGCAAGCTACGTAAGTAGTTACAGCAGATTACAACAGGCGGGAGGTACAGATTATCTTAAGGACACAGCAGTGCTGTGCCCTTACCGGTGTACTTCATCTACCTGAAAAACGCTGTATCCATTAGAACCCAATACGCTTGGGTTAAGCGTTTTTTTCTTCTCTCTGTGTACTCTGCGTCT
>CAZZZY010000522.1:0-4994 GCA_964658545.1 uncultured Acetobacteraceae bacterium
TGTTCACCTTTTTGCTCACCTTCTTGTTTCCCGCGCTCGTAGCCGATGCGCTCACCTGTAGTTATATATCTCATAGTTCGTTCCTGCTCACAAATCTGAAACAACCGAGTGAAAGTCTCCGCTAATTGCTTTTGTTTGTAAATCTACCTTGGTGAGTTCATTCGTTTTTAATACAATCTTCTCAGTTTGTACCTGTTGGTAGTAGATAGTCCCTACAACACTCCCAACTAAGGCTGATAATGGCAAAAAAACGGTTAATAAGTTTTTGATTAAAATTCGTGAATGGATCTGTGATGACATATCTGATACTTAAGTATGATTCAAAAATCGGGCTAAAAATCAGCTAAGTTCCAGCTACGCCATATTTTCGGAGTCAAGGTTGAGAAAAGACTTTTTCTCTTGGTAGGTATAGGTAATCAGCCCTGAGTTTTCACGTTATGTGGAAAAGCCTATGAAAAACCTAACCCCCTAACCCCCTTTCCGTGTCGGGAAGGGGGAAAAGTCAGGTAATCAGCCTAACTACCAAATTCACCATGAAATTGAATACTCTGCGACTTCTGGAATGTTCTAGTTGTCTACCCTTTTTTGCTATTGTGGGTTAGACACTCTCGTAGTCAGTACCGAAAAATTACCTAATTAGAAAATTACCTTGTAATGGCTTTTCAGTACTGAGAATGAAGAAAAAGCGATGTCTACAACGGGCTATGACCCTCGGTCGCGCCAGCGTGTCGTAGGCAAGACTCGCTATCGGTGTCGCTAAAAATGGTTCTTTATTCTGGCGCTGCGATCGCACATCAATAGATTACTTACAATCTATCTAGAATCAGATTTGGCAAAACCGCTCATGTTAAACTACAATCCGCTCTATTGTTTGCCATCTTCCGAAGAGCTACCCGACTCTAATGATACCCCTGTGGATAATGAACTCCAAAATTTAATTCCCGGCTTGCTGAAAACCACACTGGCTTTAGTTTGGTGCGATCGCTGGGATTGGTTTTTTGGTGTTGACATGGGTATTTATTATCACCCAGATAAACCAGCCGTTGTCCCTGATGGGTTTCTCAGCTTAGAAGTTAAACGCTTCATTGATGAGGATTTACGCCTGAGTTATGTGCTGTGGGAAGAAAAGCAGCCACCAATTTTAGCATTAGAAGTTGTTTCTCAAATATATCGGGAAGAATATAGCACCAAGAAAGAATTCTATGCCAAAAAATTAGGAATTTTGTACTACGTTGTATATAGTCCTCTTCGGCGTAAAAAGACACCTTTGGAGGTGTATCACCTGGTTGATGGGGAATATATCTTAATATCAGGAAATCCTGTTTGGCTACCAGAAGTTGGTTTAGGAATTGGGCAAGAACGGGGAGTTTATCAAGGTATAGTGCGGGAGTGGCTGTACTGGTATGATGAGGAAGGGCAAAGATTACTAACACCAGAAGAACGCATTAGGGAAGCCGAAGAACGCACTGCTTTTGAAGAACAGCGACGGGTGGAAGCAGAACAACAGGTGAAAATGTTAATTGAAAGGTTGAATGCGCTAGGTGTTGATCCAGAAACTTTGTCGTAGATTCACCAAATTGCGGAATTTTCACTGCCTTAATGTTAATTTGCTTCCTGGCTGGGGAATTATATCTATAAAGTAATTCATAGCTTGACGGTACAAATCGTCAAGGCTGGTTGCTAAATAAATATATTTACCAAAACCTGCATCAAAAATATGGAAGTTAAATTAGGATTTGGATCAGTCCCAAAACCTCAATATGTCTTTGTCAGCAAAGAATCGGATCATTAAATTAATTTACAGTGATGAGCATTAGTTGACAAACGTAGAAGCAATTGTCTTTAGCTTATCAAAGAGTTGTTCAATAGGAGTATCTAACGTTATAAAATGTTCTGTTGGCCATTTCTCATTCAGTAAACAAAATAGCTGTTCACCAACTCTTGAATCATTACCAAACCCACCCCAATTACAACTAGTCATAACTACAAGAAATATCTTTGCTTCTTCGGAGACATCTTTTAATTTCTGTTCCCGATATTGAAAATGCTCATGCCAATTTTGTCGATGCCAGCCAAGTTGTGTTTTGCATTCAATAATGGCAAGTAATTTATCACCACGCCAGACACTAATATCAGGACGTATAGTGTTACGTTTTCTTTGGAGTGGGCGTTCTGAAGCGATTTCCAAGCCAAGATTTTCTAAATCATTAAACAACTTGAGAAAAAAGAGTACTGTTTCTACAAAAAAGTCTGAACCGGCTTGAGCCACCTCCTTATTAAGAAACTTTTTAACTGCTAATTGAGAACAATAAAAAGCACGCAGACGGTTTGCAATTGCCTGTGAATAGTCAAACTCATTAGAGAATGTACTGGTCTGTTTTATTTGCTCGTATGAACGCTGCAATGCTGACGCTAAATTATCCAATGTATGAGCATATTCATCTTCAAACTTCAGAGGCATAATTTAGATGTGTAAACTATTTGACTGGTTTCACCATAATGAACTACCCCACTGCATAGGCGGATGCGGAATTTCACGGAATCAGTGAAAAATTTTAACCATCATATCTTTGTTTAGAATGCAAAATATTGCAATAAAATATGTTGCAATACAACTTCTACAAGACAATGAGCAAAGAAAATATTACGTTTCGGATAGATACCGATCAGAAAGCTGCACTTGATGCGATCGCTTTTAATATTAATGAAGTCACAGTACAACGCCAGAAAGTCATGCAATTATCCTAGCGTTAACAGTCCTGATGACATATCGACTACCAACCGTTGATGTTTTAACCACTGGCGACCAAGTAAAACTTCTGGTACTGCTTCACCCACATGAACAGGAATATCAAAATCTTGTCCGTCGATTCGCACTTTCCCTAAATAAATATCAAATTCTGCATCTCCTTGGGCTGTAAGCATTGTTTGCTGTTCTACATAAATCCAATCAAGTGCTTCTAAATCTTGGTTATTAATTGCCAACCACCAAGAAAATCCTGTATCAAAAAGTGCATCTACTGGTATCTCTAATCCATCCGCAGCTATCAAATCTATCTCAAAAAATAATTCATCCTCATCACCAAACTTACCCGAAATCATATCCTGCCGCACGCCCCAGTTTCATTAATGCGGAAAACGTATAGCTTGGCATTGGGATATTCTTCATGTGCTTTATCTGCAACTACTAAGGCATCCTGATCAATGAAATATTGTCCACTTTCGGGTTCGACTGCCATGTACCAGTTATAGTGAGTTTTAATAAATTGCGGTTGTACCTGCTCAAAAATTGACTGGCAGCGATCTTTAAATGCTTGGCGTTCAGCTTTCCATTGGGCTTTGTGGTGTTCTGTCCACTGAATTTCTGGAAAAATTCTACCCCGGTGGACTACACGAGCAGATTTGGCTTCAGTCATAGTTAATTATCTATTGAGCGCAATATCTATATTTTCTACCATTCTCGCTTTGATAGCGATCGCTATCAAAGTTCACCTATCAAATCAGACTAAATCTAGTTGACATAGACGCAATTACGGTTATAAAATATCGCTTGTTTCCGGCAAACAGTCTTCATCCAACACTAATTCTAAAGAATATGGGCACTCTTCTGGAAACACGGATACCAGTATGCTCGTTTGCTTGGCTGCTTGGCGACGCGCCCTTTGATAGCTTTCCTTAACTTGCTCTGTAGGATAGCTTTTAAGACTAGGACTATCGAGTATGGTTAACTCAATTTGGGTACGAGAATCAGTAATCGAATCTAGCCAACTATCTGAGCGACGCTGAGGTTGATATTGCCACTTGAGCAGATGTAACAGTAGGCGAGTTACTTGACTGGCAATACCGCGCCGTTCACTTTTCCCTAAGCCTTCAACCTCTTCAATCAGATGTTCTATATCAATTTCATGCCAGTGATGCGATCGCAATAGTTGGGCTGTCTGTTCAATCCACAAATTAAAATCTGTTGTATAACTTCCACTCATAGCCGTTCTCGATCAGCCGCATAGCTTAGGTAAGCCAATATATCCTTATTTTCCGATTCGCTCAAGTTCCTCTCGCAACACTCGCCGTAATGTATCTTCTAGCGGTTCACGGCGCTGCTGAATATACTCACGCAAGGCATCGTTAATCAAAGTTTGGTAATTTCCCCCACCTGCTGCGTGAACTTGGTCACGAAACCATGCCAGTACTTCATCATCTAGGCGAATTGTAATTCGAGTTTTGCCTGTTGGTGTTGATTCAATCGCTCCCCGCTTGCCTTGGCTAAAATCGTACTCAGCTTCCATCACTTATCCTTCCTCATACTGCTTTAGTTCATAACGCGTAGCTTTGCAGAAATCAATCGAATCTCATTATCGCGCCATGTATATACAACCACTAAAACTCGACCCAAAGCATCTATTCCAATAGTGATAAACCTCTCTTCATCAAAACGTTCATCTGCGATCGTAATTGCTAAATCGTCAGAAAATACGGTTACTGCATCAGCAAAATCAACACCACGCTTGTGAAGATTGGCTCCTGCCTTATCCCTATCCCACTGATACGTCATCTAAATCTATTGTATGCACATCCGTGCATATTAGCAGATGAAGAGTATTTGACTGGTGTACTTTTGTATGTTTTTTCAATCCTCAAAAATCTTCATCGTCAACAAAAAATTCAGCATCGTCTTCCAATCGAGAATTACGCTGACTAAAATCAGCTAGTCCCCAGAGAGGTTGCAGCAGTGCCATGCCAATTAACCCTAAACCGGCACTAAAAGCCATTACTAAACCCATTGGTATTTGAATCGATTGGAATGTTAAGAATTTTAACGATACGGGTGTGGCATTTTGGACTGAAATAATTGCGATCGCAATTACCCAAACCGCTACAACTAGAGATGTCAAAAAAGGAGCAAGAGTTTTCATACTTTGAGCAAAGTTAGGAGTGAGAAGCTAGTACGTCACGGCGGAAATAAGCCACCCATTTAAAATCGCTAGACATCCTAC